>JAUXKG010000188.1 GCA_030624355.1 Acidobacteriota bacterium | reverse complement strand
GTCTCCGGTGGCCAGCACCAGCTTGCCTGTCACATCTTTGCCCACATAGTCTTCGTCGGAGGTCCCGGCTCCCACATCCACCAGCGCTGCCTGGACCTGGCCCGAGTTGGAGTGGGTGATGACGCTCATAGCGATGTCCGGATAGCGGACGATCAGCTCATTTTTAGGTTGAATCATTCGAAGTTCAGCAGAGCGGATGTGCCAGCCGGAAGGGGATTGCCAGGTCTGATACTCAATCCTGCCGTCCGATTCAAAACTTTCGATCCAGGCTTCCTGCGGAGAGAAGCCGAAACTGCGAAGTTGTCCCAGAATATAGGAGGCAGCCTGGGTATAACCCCGTGACCCGGGAATGCGGTGGTAGCGGGTAATGGCGATGACGTGATCCTTGGCCTGCTCACCGGAGAGTTCCTCTTCCAGCAGTAACAGGGTCTCCAGGTCCAACAGGAAATGGTGAGGCAGTTGGGCTGACAGCGAGATTTGAAACAGCGTGAACAGCGAAAAGAGCAAGGGCATTAGACGGGTTCGGCTCATCTTAGCGTCTCCTCAGAATAGCACCATAGCATGAAAGTGAGAGGTTGTGCAGCCAATGCACCAGAAGCGGAGATTCAACAAAAGAGGGAGGTGTGGAACCTTCCGACCGGCAGCAATGTGGCCAGGAAGCCGGCTCACTTGAACAAATCGAACTGCCGGCTGATTTTCACAGTCAGACTCCGATCGGGAACGATCAGGTTTAACTCAGGATCGGGCATAAATGTCCCCTGAGCGCGGGTGTCATTGTAGACGACAAAGAAACCCACGTTGGCGGTTTGCAGCCAGCCGAATCGGAAATTAGTTGACCAGATATCAGCCCGGTCATTGTACTGAATCAGGCTTTGAATGAAGATTCTGGGACTGAAGGAGTAGGAAATTCTGGTCAGTCCCAGAACGGTTACGAAGCTGCCTCCGGGAAGATTGATGTCATTGTGCTCCAGGGAAAACTCTGTATTGAAAGTCTCGCCGATACGGAACTTCAGGGTGGAGATGGATTGAACGCGGTCCCCGCCGAAAAAGCCGCCGAAGGTCCACCTGGTTCTGATGCTCACGGGGGCCGCCTGGTTGGTAAAGCCTATCAGCTGGCCCTCGGTGTGGTCGTAGGTGCCGGGAGGCACGATCACGCCCGGAAATATTTCAAATTCTTCCGTCAATCCTTCCTTGGTGAGATTTATCCCGGTGTGGATTTCAGCTCCGCTTTTCCACTCCCAGTGATTGTCAATGTGCCAGCGTCCACTCTCCTGAAAGCCGTCAAAGTCCCAGAAACCGACGTAGGAGGCGTGAGGTCTTAGCTCCTGGAGGCCCAGAAAATTCTCCGGTCGGTAGCGATGAAAAATGGCGGCCCTGGGCTTGCGAAAGCCTTCCCGCTTTAAAAACCCCACCTGGGGATCAAAATTTTCGCCCACCTCAGTATAGTCGGCTGCAAAAAGCCATTTCCCGGAGTCGTAAAAGGTGCCGAACTTGTAGGCGTGCTGATTATCCTTACCCTCCAGGCCCGGGGTTCTTGTTTTGGCGGCGAACCCCAGGAGCTCGCCATACTGACCATAGCCCCAGCGCCCATCCACGGCGAAGGTCTGATTGTTGTCCTCCTCGGGAAGCACGTCGTCGGTGGCGCTGCGATTGACAAAGAGACCTCCAAGGTAGGATCGATTGGGCAGCTCTCGCCTGACGCGCGCTACCGTGAAATTATTGGCCGGCGCCACCCCTCCCAGTTTCTCAGTCTGCATGTTCAAAACGCCGCCGTTGAAACCGGCAAAATTTCCTGAGAGCCTGGCGCCAGCCAGAATTGGAATGACTTCGCCATCGGGTCCGATGCCGATCCTGCGACTGAAAAACAATTCCACTTCCCCAGGAGTGCCGACTGAGAACAAACCGGCGTTTTCCAGAAAGAAGGGTCTTTTCTCCGGGAAGAAGAGATCGAATCGGTCCAGGTTGATCTGCTGTTCGTCCACCTCCACCTGAGCAAAATCGGTGTTGTAGGTCAAATCCAGCGTTAAGCTGGGTGTGACGCTGTACTTGAGGTCCGCTCCCACATTTCCCAGCCAGTTGGTATTGCTGGGTTCTTCACCCTGAAGGATGTATTCACCCAAGGCGTAGGGAATGATCTTCAGATTGCGGGGAGAGGACAACTCCAGGTCGGTGAGGGTGCCGGCCCAGGAGACTCGGTAAAGGTTGTAGGCGCGGGGCAGAGGAGCCCAGAAGGAGGTTTCATTGCGCCTCCGGATGTTGCGTTGGAAGTTCAGTCCCCAGGTCTGCGGACTTTCGCCGGAAAATCGAAGGGTACGCATGGGAATGGCAAATTCGGCGCTCCAGCCGATGTCGGAGATGCGCGTTCGAACCTCCCAGGAGCCGTCCCAGTTGAGGTTGAAACCTCCGCCTGAGCCCGCTTGTGTTGTTTGCCTCGGGTTTCTTGCCCCTGACTGCCTGCCGAAGCCGGAACCGGCACCCTCGTTGACGACCTGACCGTCAAATTCGATGGCCGCCGGGTTGGTGCCAAAGACAAATCCGTTCTGGCGGTCCAGGTAGGTATCCACAATGATCTGGAAGCTGTCGGTGTCGTCCAGAGACGAATCGCGCAGGCTGTCGGTTACGATGATGGAGTCGGGATCCCTGTCGTAGCAAACAACGCCGAAGTAGATTGTGTCGAGTGTGTAGATGACTCGAACCTCGGTCCGTTCCGATGCCGGCTGTCCTTCATCGGGAGCGTTTTGCCAAAAGCGGGATGCGGGCTTGGCGGAGGCCCAGGCCGGGTCCCCCAGCACCTCACCATCCAGGTCCGGAGCCTTCTCCACTTTGGTGGCAATAGCCACTGGCGGTGTCGAGGGAGGGGAATCGTTCTGTGCTGCAACTACCGTCGCGCATAGAAACAACGGTTCGATCAGCGCAAATAGAATGGTGCAAACAGTCCACCTCCCAAACCCCATAGAGTTACTCATACGTTGAACACCCGAAATTGTTCCGCCCTTTTTTCTCCCGAAATGGTCTATTCTCGCAGTTGATGTCCGAGACCGGGGTTGGAGGGTGCTGTTGCCTGCCGTGGGTCGAGCCGGAAATCGAGAACGATCGGATCGTGGTCAGAGAGCATTTCATTTTCGTTGTGTACCTCACCCAGCACCCGGGGTTTGGAATCGGGATCGGGCAAAAGATCTTTTCCTGCGAACCAGTCCAGTTTCATGGAGCAGCGTCCATCGCTTCTCTCCAGGGCCCAGTTGATGAACCAGAAGCACCAGTTGGGAATCCAGTCCGCCATTCTGTTGTTGGCGGCCAGATCCTGGATGTTGTAATGAAGTGTGCAGGTGCCCGGTTCGTTCAGATCGCGATATCGATAGCCCCGTACCTCCAGTTCACGAAACAGATGTCTCTCAAACCAGCGATCCGGGTGAGGGTAGTGGTTTTTCAGGACATGGTGTACCCCCATCAGGACTCGTCTGCAGTATCCCAGTATCGAATACAGAGCTCGTCGTGAGTTGTGCGTGGAGGTGTTCCAGTCGCCTCCAATGAGAACCGGCAATGCCGGACTCAGGGTTTCCAAATGGTTCAGAACCATGGTCAGTTGAAGATGGCGGTGTTTTTGGGTGGAGTGAGCGTCCAAATGGAGGCTGACCGCCCAAAAAGCTCCTGAGGGATGGTCAATGAGGGCGACCACGGCTCGTTGAGTGCCCAGACGCTTTTCCTTTCCTCGCATCAGATCTCTGCCATTCGGAAGGGCAATGGAATGAACCTCTCTCATAGGATGTCGAGAGAACAGGGCATTGCCGTGATAGGAGTGGGTGTTTTCCCCGGCCACATTGCTTTCCAGACCACTACCCTTGTCTAAAGCGATGTAGCAGGGAGCAAAGGCATAGTTCAAGGCCAGAGCCTTGGCGATTTCACGGGCCACGAAGAGGTTTCGCGTGCGGGCCATCCCGTAGTCCAGTTCGGTCAGGAGCAGAATGTCGCTGGTTTTCAGTAACGGGTGTTGAGAGAGAACTTGCAAAAGTCCTTCCAGTTCAACGCCCCTCTCGATGTTCCAGGCGGCGGCCCGAACGCGCGCATGGGATGAGTTGACTTCGGGAGCCAGATTCTCATGAACCACGCTCCCCAGAACTGTTTCGATCTCGATGCGTACTTTGGAATAGAGTGCCGAGTCTTCCAGTTCCCGGGTCGAATCAAAAAGATTGAATCGAGGAAGGAGGGGCGCCAGCTGGTGATCCATTACACTGGGAGGTCCGACCTGTACCTGGTTAGGGATCTGATTCAAAACGGGCAAATCTCAGAGTTGTTCACTTTTTCTTTTCAAGTGTGCTAACGGCATTTTGCCTTCGGATTTCGAAGTGCCCAAATCCCATGACCGGGAGATTAGTCCAGCAGATCAAAGAGTCGGCTGAATTTCACCACCAGACTCCGATCAGGTGTGTCCTCCACAAGGTCGTTGAAACCTCGCCTGTGATTGTACACGACAAAAAGTCCCACGTTGGCTGTTTGAAGCCAGCCGAATCGGAAGTTCATCGACCAGATGTCGGACCGGTCGTTGTACTGAATCAAAGTCTCTACAAAGACCTTGGGATTAAAAGAGTAAGAGATTCGAGCCCGGCCCAGGTTGGTTTCGAAGCTGCCGCCCGGAAGGTCAATGTCATTGTGCTCTAGGCTCAGCTCGGTGTTGAAGGCTTCCCCGACGCGGAATCTCATGGAAGGTGTCAAGGCCATTCGATCACCGCCGAAGAAGCCTCCCACGAAGGTTTCCACACGAACACTCAGAGGGGCTCCCTGGTTGGTGAGGACTGTAAACTGAAAGTTAGTGTCATCGTAGGTCCCTTCAGGCACAAGAACGTCGGGAGAGATTTCAAACGGCTGGGTGATGCCTTCTCGGGTGAAGTTCACCTGGGTGTGAATCTCATGTCCGTTCTTCCACTCCAGATGGTTATCCAGATGCAGTCGGCCACTTTCCTGAAAGCCATCCGGGTTCCAGTAGCCCACGTAGCTGACGTGAGGCCGTAATTCATGGAGTCCCCAAAAACTCTTGGGCCGATAGCGGCGCCAGATAAGAATGTCGGGTTTGCGGAATCCGCCCCTTCTCTGCAGGAAGCCGACTTCGGGGTTGAAGTCCTCGGCCACTTCCATGTAAGCGCCCCGCAAAAGCCAGGCGGCAGAGTTGTAGCTGGCACCGACTCTGTAGGCGTACTGTCCGTTCTTACTGTCTGGTGTGCTTGTTTGGGCCGCAAAGGCGGAGAGTTCCCCGTACTCACCGATTCCCCAGCGTCCATCCACGCCATAGGTTCGGTTGTGGTCTCTTTCAGAAGCCGCATCACCGGTTCCCTGGCGGTTAACGAAAATCGCCCCCAGGGAAGAGCGGTGGGGCAACTCTCTGCTGACGCGGGCCACGGTGAAATTGTTGGCGGGTGTCATTCCTTGCCCTTCCTCAGTCTGCATGTTGAGGAATCCGATATTGGTCCCGCCCAGCTTTCCGGTCAGTCGTGCGCCCGCCACTATCGGAATGAGTTCGCCTTCGGTCCCGATACCGATCCGCCGGCTGAAGAAGAGATCCACCTCCTCCGGTTCTCCTACCGCAAACAGACCGGCGTTCTCCAGAAAGAAGGGACGTTTTTCTGGAAAGAAGAGGT
>JAUXKG010000235.1 GCA_030624355.1 Acidobacteriota bacterium | reverse complement strand
ATCAAGAGTATTGACTACCTCCCTGTAATTGCCATCTGAGTAGAGTAGCTGAACATAGTTGAACAGGGCCAATTGATACTGGGCACGAAATAATCTTTTTAAAAAAGGTAAATTCCGGAAAGTGGAGAGAACATTTGTGAATCTTTGCTGGGCCATTTGATCTTCTCTACTGTGGAAAGCTTCAGTAGCGGTTTCAATGTCGCCCACCACAGTCCCAAAGAAGATGGCCACCAGCGCGACCACTAGGAGTAGTAGGCCACCGGCTCCGCGCCAGATCAGTTTCGATTTTATTCCAGTCATCCTGTGCTTCTCCAATTCTAATCCGGGGAAATCAATCCGGTCGCGAAAACCAAGCACCAGAAGGCATAAAAAATGACTCTTTTCCCCATGTTGTCTTCCTGAGTATCAATCCGCCAGAGGAGCCTGCTCTAGGGAAAAGTAAAGAACCGCTGTTCCTGCCAAAGAGAGAGTAAGAAAAAGGATTTTTTTATTCATCTTTTGAATTCTATCCATGTTGCATGCAGTGTCAAGTATCGAATGGCCTCATCAAAAATTTATCTGAAAGAGATTCGTTGCCTCTCAGAGGCTTTTACTGCTTCATTTAAGGAGCTTTTCCTACGAATTCGCTGGTCCAGAGGAGGCCTTCGGACACGGGATATTTGCGCTGGTTCTACCAGGCTCATCCCAACGATCCGGAGAATCTGGATTTCAGTTGCCATCCTGTAATCTCTGACGCAGCAGCGCCTCCCATGAAGCGAGATGTTACCCGGCAGTGCGTGGCTGCGGGAAACAAAGACGGTTTTTATTGTTTGGATTGCTACACCGGAAAGCTTTTCTGGAGAGTGCAGCTGACCCAACGCGAGGGTCGGAGCGCTGCTCATCCTTTGGTTTGTTCACCTTCGTGGAAACAGTCCGACAGCTTGATAGACAAATCTTCCGGCGACCATGGTGGCCAACACCTGGATGTCCGCAATTTCATCTTCAGGCACGGTCATATAGTCTCTTCCCAGAACCAGAAGATCTGCATACTTTCCAGGGGCAATAGTGCCCAAGATCTCTTCATCTCCGGTGTAATAGCTAGCCCAATTCGTATACATCCACAGCCCCTCTTTGCGGTTGATTCTCTCACTTGCTCCCCACACTCGCCCTTTATCATCAGTCCGCGTAATCGCTTTTTCGATATTCCAAAGGGGATTGTACGGTTGGACCCCCTCCGCCTCAAACACCGGCTTAATTCCAGCAGCAATCAAGCTTTTTACCATCCCCATCTTTTGAACAGCATCCGCACCGTACAAGTGGGACAACCAGTCGGCGCCAATGACCGGTGGGTCTCCTCTTGATCTGAAAATCTCCGTCATTCTTAGGCTAGGAATCACACCCAGTTTCTTCAGGAGAGGAATGTGATCCGAAGTGACCATGGGCACATGGTCAATCCCGTAACGCAGGTGCAGTGTGGGGGATGCATATCCCGAAATTTCCTTGTCCTTATAGGCCTGATCGTAGACCTTAAGAACCTCACTGGTTGCCCGATCCCCCACACTGTGCACCCCCTTCACGTCCCAGCCATAGCGGCCAGCTAGAATTACAAGAAGGCGATCACCTGCTGACTTCTCGATAGCATCCCAGAAACTCCATCCGTAGGGTGTGGGCCCCATCTGCCGAAGCTGCGGGCTCCACGTCCAAGCAGTGGCGTCCCCATCCCTGCCGTCCACAGGTGGAACAAAAAGGGAAACAACACGAATCATTCCGTCCAGGGTGCCAAACCCCTGGATATTGCCTAACCGCCTCAGGTAGGCCTCTGCCTTGGGGTTCCGAGCCGCAAATTCGTGGTGGATCCGCCAACGCATCTTTAAATCACCTTTGTCCCACATGGCTCGAATCGCCGAAATGTCATTCCCTGGCATTCGCGTCACGACCGTAGTCAGTCCGACCCTCATCTTGGCTTCCATCTCTCTTTCCAACCCCGGAATCAGTTTGTCTAAATGTGTCCAGGGCACGACTTCATCCGTCACCAGGCCCATAGCAACTCCTCGTAGCTGCCCTGTGGGCTTCCCCGTTTTCGGATCCTTGAGCACACCAGGAATATCTGGTGAGACGCGGGCCAGATTGAAGGCGATCGAATTTGCAACACAGCCGTCAGAGATGCCCAAAATTAGAACGATCGGGTTTTTGGCAGACACCGTATCCAATTGCTGCCGGCTCACCGTATCGACCGAATCCCCAGGCGCCAAGTTTTCCTGACCAGCACTAGGGCCAAAAGGCACGGAGATTTTCACCCACTCGCCTGGCTGGGCCTGGTCCACAAGGGATTTGACCGCTTTCAATCCTTGCTCGAGATTCTCCCATTGAAACGACAATCGCTCCTCTTTGGGAAGCCATCGCCGAGCCATGTCAGGCAAATGCAGGTGTGTGTCAAAAAAGCTGGGAACAATGGTCTTCCCCTGTAAATCAATTTGCTCGGTATTCGGACCAGCCAACTGACGGATTTCTTCTGAGTTTCCCAGGGCTAAGAATTTGGAATCTTTGATTGCAACAGCTTCGACAATACTAAAGTCGTCGTCAGCCGTTAAAATTTTCCCGTTGTGAAGAATCAATTCTGGAGACAAATTAAATTCTGCCAATAGCTCTCCCGCCTGGCCCTTTACAAGCCGAGGATTCCCCAAAATTAGGTATAGCAGTAAAGCAAACAGCTTGATGGAATTTGTTTTTCTCCACATCGCGTCCTCCAAAACATTCTTAGAAAACAGAAACGAATTCCGGCACCCATCACTTCTCCACCCAATTGGCCAGGGCGAATAAGTACCCGTGCGTCTGAATTTTTCTCTCCAGGCTCGTCCCCCCTAGACTTCCTTGAGCCAGACCTCATTGAGCCCCGTTGAACCAGCACCACGGCTGCGCCCATCCTCTTCTCGACCGGCTTCCTACTCAAAATACTGCCGGCTTGAAAAGCGACTTCCTATCCTATAAATACTTCAGATCAATTTCTTGCCGGTATCAATTGCCTTCCAGGTGGCCCAGAGTCGAATGGACGACTTTTCCCCCGACCAGGGTGAGGGTGACCTTGAGGTCGGAAATCTGCTCTTCAGGCACACTCAGGTAATCTCTGTCCAGGACCACCAGGTCCGCTAATTTGCCAGCTTCGAGGCTCCCTAATTTGTGGCTGTCTCCCGCATAAGCGGCCGCCCAGATCGTCTTCATCCGAAGGGCGTCCTGGCGCGAAATTCCCTGCGATCTTCCCCAGATCCTCTGAGACCCGTCAACGCATCGGCAAACCAGTTTTTCGATTCCCCACAGAGGACTTCCATGTTTTTTGTCGCCACTGTCGGCTTCCACAACCGGATGAATGCCAAGCTCCAGGTACTTTTTTATCGGCAACATCGCGTTAACATCGTCGGCGCCAAATACGGATTGGTACCTTGATGAGCCCTCGGGGTGTTCGTCGCAGAAAAGATCGATCATCTGGCTGCTGGGAATCACTCCCAACTCTTTGATCCGCAGAATGTCTCGGTCGTCAATCTCTTGCATGTGATCCATGGTCAGTCTCTGATTAGGGCTCCTCACAACGGGGTTCTTGCGGGCTTCCTCGATGACATCCAAGACTTCGCGCACCGCGATATTGCCTTTGATGTGAGTGTTGGGAATGCTCCAGCCATAGCGCAGTGCGTCCAGGAACTGCCTGCGCCTGGATGACCAGGTCGAGAGCTCGTCGGGGGATGGCGGCACTCTTGAAGACCAATGGTCCAGAGCCGCATCGGAGCCGGGAACAGCCAACCCACCGTCAGCCCCTGAGATCCTCAGCCAGTCGTCTCCAATATCGCTCAGATTTCCCGTTCGGGCAATATAGAGAGGACCGGGAAAGCCTACCCGCCAGCGGACCGTCAGTTCATTCTGCAACCAGATTGCTCGTAGGGCCGTGAACTGCTCCGGCTTGATTCGGGTAACCACAGTGGTCAGGCCCCAGCTGTTGACCAATTTCATGGCTTTCTTGTGCCAGGGAATAACCTTCTCCATGGGGAACGCCCAGGTAAAGTACTCCGCCAGCAGTGCGGCAGTTTTGTCCGATATCACGGCATTCTCTTGGGGAAGGTTGGATGGAGGAATTTCGGCCACCTGAATCGCTTTGGTGTTGACCGCTGCCGGGCGTCCTCCCTGAGATACGTCTGTGATCACCAGGGGGTTTTCGGGCGCTAGGGTATCCAGTTGCTCGAGTGTCATGGCCTGGAAGATCCGGGTTCCCTCTCGCGTGGGGATACGAATCCACTCCCCTGGCGCAGCGGCATCCACGGCCCGCCTGATGTCTCGAAGCGCCATCTCCAGGTCTTTCCACACGATCCCCACCCGCTCAATCCGGCCCTCCCATTGGATTCCCTTTTCTTCGAGGAGCATGTAATCCATCGCATAGTCAGCGAGATGAAGATGGCTATCAATGAATCCGGGAAGGACCGTCTGGCCCTCGAGATCCAGCTTCCTGGTCTTTGGTCCCGCCATCTTCAAAATGCTGTTGCTATTGCCCAGCGCCAGGATCCGCTCGCCGCGGACCGCAAGGGCCTCTTGAGTCGAAAACTGCTCGTCGACAGTCAGAATCTTCCCGTTGAACAGGATCAACTCGGGATAGGCAAGTACTTCCGGGGGCAGATCCTCAAGCGAAATCGCTGGCTGCGATGTCTGCCCGGGGGATTCAGCTGAGAGGAGGACACCCAGGACCACGCAATACACACCTATCCTGATTGCTCTTTTCATATCATTCTTTTTTCCCATGATATCCCTCCTAAAAGCAGGCAGTTGGGGATTTCCAGTGAGGCTCAGGATGGAAGTGAACACGGTTCGTCACGACGACATTCCCCTGAATCTTATTACGGGATTGCTTCTTATCTTAATGCTTGAAGGGGGGAAAGACTATGGACCTGGCCTTCAAAAACCCGGTACATGAAGTGTTTCTTCTT
>JAUXKG010000085.1 GCA_030624355.1 Acidobacteriota bacterium | reverse complement strand
CGGCCAGCTTGTTCTGCTCACTGCCCTGGTCGCTCTGGTGGGAGGATGCTCATTCCTCAATTCGGACTTCGATTTTGACTTTACCCGCCTCACTATGCTGGGCCTGGCCAACGCCACAGGCCAGGCCCAGCTGATCGCCTACCAGCCACTGCCGGAGATGGATCCGGAACTCTGCCTGCAGCTGCCCCCCAGCAGCACCATGAGGGCCGCGCTGCAACCAGAGCGCCTTCCTCTAGGAATGTTCGCCCTTCCCTCTGGCCAGGCGGCACTCACCGATCCATCCAAACCCGCTCCACTGCGCGTCATCCGGGATACCTATCCCGCATATAGCTCCATTGCCGTGGACATGCTCCGCGATGAAGTGGTGGTGACGGATGAAAATCTCTTCCAGATCATGGTCTATGACCGGCGAGAGAATACTCCTGCTAGTGCGATCTCCCAGCCCAAGCGTGTGATTGCGGGCGACAACACCAGGATTGCCTTCCAATGCGGTCTTTATCTGGACCAGGGGAGCGGGGACATTTATGCGGTCAACAATGACACACGGAATGAGCTGCCCGTCTTCTCCCGCGAGGCACGGGGCGATGTGCCTCCCGATCGTAGGCTGGAAACCCCCCATGGGACCTTCGGGATCGCCGGGGACGAAGAGCACCAGGAGCTCTTTTTGACGGTTCAGCATGACAGTGCGGTGGTGGTTTTCCGCAAGACGGCCAGTGGGGAAGAGGCTCCTATCCGCCTGATCCAGGGGGATCAGACTGGCCTGGCCGATCCCCACGGAATTGCCCTGGACACCAGCCGCGATCTGATCTTTGTCACCAATCATGGTTCCGTCCATGGGGTGGACAGGAACGCCGGAGACGGGTTCATTTGGCGGGATGCAGTCCTATGGGTGCTCAACCGGGACAATTGGCCCCTGGATCGGAACTTTGCGGTTCCCGGCTCGGGCCAGATTTTACCCCCCTCCATTTCCGTGTACCCGAGGACGGCCAGTGGCAACACCCCGCCCCTTCGCGTGATTGAAGGCCCCAAAACCCAGTTGAACTGGCCCACCGGAATAGCGGTCGACGGGCAGCGCGGTGAAGTGTTCATCGCCAACGATGCTGGAGACTCGATTCTGGTCTTCGAGGCAACGGCCAGCGGAGATACCGCCCCGGTTCGGATTCTCAAAGGACCCCGAACCGGCCTCAAGAGCCCCACCGGCCTGTTTGTGGACACTAAAAACAACGAGCTGTGGGTGGCCAACTTTGGCAATCACACGGCCACCGCCTATCCTGTCACGGCCCAGGGGGATACCCCGCCCTTGCGCACCATTCGCAGTGCTCCTGAGGGCACACCCTCCCTGATGATCGGCAATCCGGGTGCGGTGGCCTATGACAGTAAGCGAGAAGAGATTCTGGTTCCCAACTGAGTGGCCCATCCGCAGATCGCGGCTTTCGCCAGGTTGGCGGAAGGAGGAGTGGAGCCGGCACGAAGGATTGAAGGGCAGGGCACGCTGCTCAGCCGCACCATGCACGGCATTGCCTACGATGACATTCACGATGAGATCATTGTGCCCCAGCAGTTCAGCCAGGCGATTCTGACCTTCCGGGGAGAGGCCGATGGTGAGGAGGCACCCATTCGCAAAATTCAGGGTCCCCTAACACAACTCAGGAGGCCCGACCGACTGGCCCTGGATCCCGTCCACAATGAAATTTTCGTGGGGGACGGAAGGTCGGTGATCCTGGTGTATCCGCGCCAGGCCGATGGTGACGTGGCCCCCATCCGCACCATCCGCGGCCCCGACACCCAGTTAGACCCATGGGGAGGAGGTGCTTCTCCCATAGCCGTGGATCCCGTCCATGACGCGCTGATCGTGTTAGCGGGGCAAAAGATACTGATCTTCGACCGGACTGCTGATGGCAACGTGAAGCCCCGGTCGGTAATCAGCGGTATCCAATCAGGCTTGGGAGGAGGGAGAATGGCCGTCTATCCGCCCCTGGGCCGGATCCTGGTGACCGGAGGCTCGAGCCGGGAGGGAGGCAGATTCATTGGGGTATGGAACGTCGATGACAACGGCGACGTCCCGCCCCGCTGGAAGCTGGGAGCGGACATGCTGCAGTCCCCCCGCGGTGTGACCGTGGATGCCAAGAACAAAACCGTGATCGTGACGGATAAGAGCCTCAACGCTATCTTGACCTATTCCTTTCCGGAAATTTTTTAAGGGCGGTGAAATTTCCCTATAAGAGCCATAAGGATTATTATCAGGAGGTGACCATGAAAAAGAAGCTTTTCAGTTTACTGGGTTTCACCCTGTTGGTGACAGCGCTGATTCTGCCTTTGTGGGGGCAGCAAAATATCGATCCTCGGGTCCTGGCCTATGCCGACATGGTTCTTTACAACGGGAAGATTCTGACGGCTGACGATCAATTTACCATCGTCCAGGCCGTGGCCGTTCGGGACGGCAAATTCCTGGCTCGCGGAACCAGCTCAGACAGTTTGGGCCTGGCCGGTCCCAACACTCGCCGTATCGACCTGCAGGGAAAAACCGTCGTACCCGGCTTTATGGAGTCCCATTCGCACGGCTGGGAAGGACAACTTCTGAAGCGTGGTCCGCAGGGTACGATCGTTTTCAATACCCTGGAGTCGGGCTTGGAACAGATACGAAAGGCGGTGCAGGGAGCACCCCCGGGGAAACTTTTGCAGTTCCTCAGTTATCGGAACAAATACTCGATGAATGTGACGCGCTGGGACCTGGACCGGGTGGTTCCCAACAATCCCGTGGTCATCTCCTTTAGCACTTACGAGTACAATCTCAACAGCCCGGGCCTAAAGATGTTTCTGGACCATATCAAGACCGAGGACTTTCCGGGGGTGATCAAAGACCCGCAGACGGGAGAGCCCAACGGCATGATTCGGGGCTTGGCTTCCGGGACCTTTGGTTATGAGGTTCTGCCCTGGCCCGATCTGAACGAGCTGCGGCCCAAGGAGTTGGCCAGGCAGAAGCGGTATAGCACCCAGGGAGTGACGACACTCATCGGCCGGGGTCCGGGCGCTTCCATTACCCTGGTCAGAGACATCTGGGCCAAAGGAGAGTTACCCGTCCGGGTCCGCATGACCCATGAGTTTTTGCGGGACAACCCGGAGCCGGAGAGATTTCTGAAGCGCTTCGGCAACTTGTCGGGGCTGGGAGACGACTGGTTCAGAATTATCGGCACACTTTCACAGCAACCCGATGGAGGCTCGTCCGCAGGAGCGATCCTGACCTCCCTGCCCAAGCTGCGGCCCGCTCCCAAGGACAACTTCCCCATCTACGGGCAGAACCGCTGGGAAGCACACACCAATGCCGCTGAAACACTGAAACTGGCTGCCAAGTACGGATGGAAGATTGCCAGTGTGCACAGTTACGGGGACGAAAGCACCCGACTGCTGTTGAAGGCCTACGAAGAGGCCAGCCGTGAGAAGCGCTTCCTGGATGATGGGGAGACACTGCCGCAGGGCACCTGGATCATTGACCACAACTATGTGGGAACCGACGAAACCATAGCGCTCATGAAGAAGCTGAACGTGATTCCCAGCGTCCTCCTGTGGTGGCGCCTGGGAGACCGCGGCGGAAACCGCAGCGAAGCCCGCGATCCAGATCGAGAGTCACAGGGAGGTTTTACCCCATCCATGGGCAATGCCATGGTTTACATGTACGGGGCCGATCGGTTGAGCGACAACTGGAGCATGGGGCGCCGCTTCATCGATGCAGGCTTGAGACCGATAGTGGAAACGACCGGTCCACCCTTGCGCACGATGGAAGCCTTTATCACCCGAAAAGATGGGGAGGGTCGAGTGTGGGCCCCTCAGGAGAAGGTCACCCGCAAGGAAGCCCTATGGATGAAAACGCGCTGGGTGGCGTACATCAGCGGGGATGAGGACAAGCTGGGCTCGATCGAGGAAGGTAAGTTGGCGGACTTCGCGATTCTGGACGGTGATTACCTGAACGTCCCCGAGGAGCAAATCAGCGATATCCCGGTGGTGATGACGGTAGTGGGCGGCCAGGTCATGTACGAAGCCAACTAATAGGGTCGCTTAATCTCAAAGAGCGAGGGAGGATGATTGAAATGAGGAGCAGCAAATTATCTCTTTTCTTCTGTGTCTGGGTACTGACGGTGGCCTTGGCCGCGCCGTTGTGGGGGCAGCAGAATATTGACCCTCGAGTCCTGGCCTATGCCGACATGGTTCTTTACAACGGGAAGATTCTGACGGCTGACGATCAGTTTACCATCGTCCAGGCCGTGGCCGTTCGGGACGGCAAGTTCCTGGCCCGGGGATCGACATCGGATATCCTGCGGTTGGCAGGAGCTGAGACACAACGGATCAACCTCGAAGGCAAGACCGTAGTGCCCGGTTTCATCGAGTCCCACTCCCATTCGTGGGTGGCACGAACCCTCAAGACAGGAAGTGACGCCGTGGTTTTTAACAACCTGGTAGATGGGCTGAAGCGGCTGCGCCAGCAGGTAGAGGGGCGAACTCCAGGGGAATATCTACAGTTCTTGAGCTTTCGAAACAGGAATTCCCTCAACGTCACTCGCTGGGATCTGGACACCGTGACTCCCCAGAACCCGGTCGTGCTCTCGTTCAGCACTTACGAGTACAACATGAACAGCCTGGCACTGAAGATACTCCTCGACTACCTGGGAACAGAGGACTTCCCGGGCGTGATCAAAGATCCGACCACGGGCCAGCCGAACGGTCAGGTTCGTGGACTGGCTTCCGGAGTCTTTGGTTATGAAGTTCTGCCCTGGCCTGATTTAGAAAAGTTGAAGCCGGTGCAATTGGAGGATCTGGAGAAGTTTCCCAGGAATGGAGTAACCATGCGGATCGGGCGCGCTCCCGGGCCTGCCATCACGGTGGTCAGAGACCTGTGGGTCGAAGGCAGGCTGCCGCTCAGGATACGCATCACCCACGAATTCTTGCGCGACAATCCGGAACCGGAGAAATTTTTAAAGAGGATCGGCAACCTGACCGGTCTGGGGGATGACTGGTTGAAGATTATCGGGACGATGGTTCAACAGCCCGACGGCGGCTCGGCCGCGGGAGCCATTCTGACCTCCCTGCCCAAGCTGCGGCCTGCTCCCAAGGACAACTTCCCCATCTACGGGCAGAACCGCTGGGAGGCCCACTCCAACGCCCATGAGGCAGTCCAGCTGGCCGCTCGCTACGGATGGAAGATCTCTAGTATCCACAGTTACGGGGATGAGAGCACCAGAGTACTGCTCAAGGCTTACGAACAGGCCAGCCAGGGTAAAACCCTGCCGGCAGGGCCCTGGGTCATCGATCACAACTATGTCGGAACCGACGAGACCATAGCCCTCATGAAAAAACTGAACGTGATTCCCAGCGTTCTCACCTGGTGGCGGTTGGGCGGAGGCCAGGGAGGTGGCATGCCAGTGGGAAGAGAAGAGTGGGGATCGGAGATTCCAGAAGGACAAGGGGGGTTTACCCCGTCCATGGGCAATGCCATGGTTTACATGTACGGGGCCGATCGGTTGAGCGATAACTGGAGCATGGGGCGCCGCTTTATCGACGCGGGCCTGAGACCGGTAGCGGAAACGACGGGTCCACCCTTGCGCAGTATGGAAGCTTTTATCACCCGAAAGGATGGGCAGGGTCGAGTGTGGGCTCCTCAAGAGAAGGTCAACCGCAAGGAAGCCCTATGGATGAAGACGCGCTGGGTGGCGTACATCAGCGGGGATGAGGACAAGCTGGGCTCGATCGAAGATGGTAAGTTGGCGGACTTCGTGGTGCTGGGGGCAGATTACCTGACCGTACCCGAGGAAGAGATCAGCAATATCCCGGTTTTAATGACGGTTATAGGCGGCAAAGTTGCTTACCAGACGGACATGTAGCGCTGAACAGGAGGGAAGGACATGCATCATCGTAATTTCAACTTGCTGAGTTGGGTCATGATCGCTGGCCTGAGCCTGGGTGGAGTTCTGGCCCAGCAGGTTCCGGCCCAGCAGGTTCCGGACATTCTCATTTCTTACCCAGAGACGATTCTCTATAACGGCAAGGTCATTACCGTGGACGACCGGTTGTCGCGAGTGCAAGCGCTGGCCATCCGTGATGGCAAGTTCCTGATGGTGGGAAGCAATTCGGAGGTCCTGAAACTGGCCGGTCCCCAAACGCGCCAAATCGACCTTCAAGGCAAAAGTGTCATTCCCGGCCTGATTGATACCCACCTGCACCAGGTTCACCTCGAAGAGAGCAAAAAACCACGTATGGGTGGGGTCCGCCTGTCGCTGAGCCTCAAAGATAAGGAAAGCGGCATGCAGGAACTGAAAAAGATCGTGGAGCTGTTCGAACCTGGGGAATGGGTAGGCGTCAAGGGAAGTCGAAACAAAGTCTATTACACCTTGACCCGCCATGATCTAGACTCGGTGACTCCTCAGAATCCGGTTTTCATCGTCAATTCGAGTCAAGAGGTGGTGGCCAACAGCCTGGCCTTGAAAATGGCGCGCCTTCCTGAGGATACTCCGGGGCTGATGAGAGACCCTGAGACCGGTGAACCCACGGGCTTGCTGACGCGCTGGGCGGCCGGTATTATCACTTACGAGCATACTCCCTGGCCCGACATCGAGGAGGTGATCCCACGGCAGATCGCGGAGCTGAAAAAGTACAACTCGGTGGGGCTCACCACCATTGCAGCTAAGGTTGCGGGGCTGGCCTTCTCTGTTTACAAGGAGATCTGGAAACAGGGAGAGCTGACCATCCGCCTGCGCCTGGCCCACGAATTTCTGCGCCAGAACCCCAATGCCGAAGCCTATCTAAAACGGCTGGGTTCTTTTGATGACTTTGGAGACGAGTTGCTGAAGATTGTGGGCGCCACGGTGCATCCCGTGGATGGCGCAAGCGGGGATGGAGCAAGCCTCACCTTCGAGCCCCAAATTCGGCAGCGACCCACGGATCCCTTCGGTTCCTATGGCGAGATCAAGTGGTCCAAAGGGGAGGACTGGGATGAAGCCGACAAGACACGTACAGAAGCGTACAACATCATCCTGGCCAATCGTTACGGCTGGAGCGTCACCAGTATGCACAGCCAGGGAGATCGCGGCAGCAATATCCTGCTCAAGACCTACCTGCAGGCCCACCGCGAAAAGTCCATCAAGGGTCGTCGCTTCGGAATCGACCATGGGTTGATGCAAACCCCTGAGAATATCCAGCTCATGAAGGACCTGGAAGTGATTCCCAGTGTGGCTGCCAAGTATCTGTTCATCGGCACACCTGACAATCTGATCTATCGCTATGGGGCCGATCGGGTCTATGGGATGACCCCGGTCAGGACCCTCATTCAGGCCGGGCTCAAACCGGCCGCCGAGGCGGACGTTTCGATTCCCTACGGGGCTCCCTTGTGGAACCTGGAAAAGTTCGTCACCAGAGCCGATGAAAGCGGGCGTGTCTGGAACTCCAGTGAGAGCGTAGACCGGATGACGGCTCTGACGATGTACACCAAGTGGGCCGCCCGTTACAGCGGTGATGAGGACATCATCGGCAGCATCGAAGTTGGAAAGCTGGCTGACCTGGTGGTGCTGGACGGAGATTTCGACGCTGTCCCCGATGATCAGATCTCTGAACTACCGATTGTATATACCCTCATGGGTGGGAAGTTTGTCTTCGATCGTGCCGTAGATCCGGTTGCCGCGCCGCCCGCAAGCACTGGTGAGTAGCAAGAGGGAGGAATAGTGGAGAGATGAGGAGGACTACCTGGGCTCTACTGATCTGGCTGATGTGCGCACCTATCTCTGCTCAGAGAACCCCGACGGTCCATATCGACCCTGGGTTGGATGCCATTGTGCCTGGCGAGCAGGTCTTTTTGTCAACCGTACTTTCCACCACGGAGGACCCTCTGGTGGGGAAGATTTCCTTTGAGTTATCCTATCCTACAGAGCTGCTCTCCTTCGTGGAAGCGAACCCAAGCAAAGGGGCAGAGTTGTCTGGGGCCAACATCAAGACGGAGGTGTACAACTCCCAAGACGATGTTGGGGAAACGATTCTCCGGGTGGAGGTTTCCGCACCCCGGTCGATCCCACCGGGGGTGCTGCTTAAACTCACCTTCCAGGTCTCAGAGGAAGCTCCTACTCCCAGCCAGATCGTGGTGAGAAATGTGGAGCACAGCGCCGAATCGGTGGAGGGTGAAGTACTGGAAACACAGGGTATTAACGGAACCGTTACCGTCATCTCTGAGGATTCACCCATTTTTGCTTGCTTCTTTTACATGCACTGAGTAGGTCTGCT
>JAUXKG010000013.1 GCA_030624355.1 Acidobacteriota bacterium | reverse complement strand
GCTATGGCTTTTCCATAATCGTGTAAGTGTCCGGGGATCAGGATCTTATCGCCGTCTGGATGAAGGTAGCAGATGTGACCCCTTCCTATTTCAGTTGCCCCTTCCATGTCAATGATCCGGCAACTTCTAGCCAGTTTCTCCTTGACCTCATCCAAATTCATACCACTTTCTCTCATCCGCGCTCACCATAAGGAAATCGGCTGATCTTGTCAAATTGCCTCAGGTAAAAATCTATTCGAAGAGGCATTCGCGCGGTACTGTCAAGTTAACCCCTTGTCTGAGACACTCAGTGGATGGCATCACTTTATCGTCGTCACCGGTTTCCTCCCGAGGTTATCAGTCATGCCGTATGGCTGTACCACCGATTCGCCCTGAGCTTCCGAGACATCGAAGACCTGTTAGCGAAACGGGGAATCATCGTTTCGTATGAATCTATTCGATACTGGTGTCAGAAGTTCGGCCCCAGCTAGGCCCGGAAACTGAGGAGGAAACAGGGTAGGCTGGGCGACATCTGGCATGTGGACGAACTGTTTGTCACCATCCAAGGTCAGCGCCACTATTTATGGAGGGCCGTTGACCAGGATGGGGATGTGATTGATATTCTGGTCACCAGACGGAGAGATCGCCAAGCGGCAAAGCGCTTCTTTCGCAGGGCCCTGAAGAGTCAAGGGCAGGCACCGTGGCAGTTGATCACGGACAAGCTTCGGAGTTATCCGGCTGCACACAGGGAAGTCTTCCCGTTCGTTGTCCATCGCACCTGTCGATACGAAAACAACCGGGCTGAAGTATCGCACCAGGCGACTCGGCAGCAAGAGCGCCAAATGAGGCGGTTCAAATCAACTGTTCAGGCCCAGAGGTTTCTTACAGTGCATGGTGCGATCCAGAACCTGTTCCCAGTCGGCAGGCATCACCTCAAGGCCATTCATCATCGACTGCTCCGAGATCGAGCTTTCACTGTTTGGAACGAGGTGACGTGTGCCGGATAGGAGATGCGGTCAAGACACCCACTCTGCCTTAAGTCCATTAACTTGACAGTAGCCGAAGTTCCATTACATTCAAGAGGCGACAGATTCGAATATCGGAAGAGGTGCTGCAGGAATTTCGGGAATCAGCACTGGCCAAAACCATCCCTGATGCCTTTCAGGTAGAAGGTCAGCCAGAACTTGAGAACTTCGATTCGCTGGTGACGCTGCGGCCTGAGAAATTAAGTACCGCTATTCTGCTCTCCCAGAATGGGTTGTTCCCCACTTGGCTCGCAACGAGCCCAACGTGTCATCCTCACCCACCGGGACCCGGGTGCTCTTTAACTTTTCCTCCAACTGATCGTACTCGCCTGCAGCAGCGAGTCGCGCCTCTTCTTCCAAATCTTCAGGCCACAAACCGAGAAGGTAACCGTGCCAGGGCTCCTGCGGCTTCAGCTCAGGCAGACCTAATTCCTCCCAAATCACTCGTGCCCGTTCCATAAATTCTTTTTTGGGAAGGGATAGCGGAGGAAAGTCGGACTTGCGTGTTGCGTCGATCAGCAGAGAGGATTCCTGGCTGTCGTAACGGCTGGATGGATGGCTCGTGACGATGCCGATAGGCGTGGCACCGAAAGGCCGATCGCCAACGATCTTAATATCTTTGTGAGGCTGGGACCGGTGGGTGATTGCCCAAATCACGGCCACAGGATCGGCGGGGTTAATGTCCTCATCCACAGTGATCACCAGCTTCCCCACACGATCCCCGTAATCCAGCAGGGCCTGCATGACCTCCCACGGCTCCTGATGATCCTTCTTTCTCATCCGCAGGACCACATAGGGGCGCAGGTTCACCAGCGGCTCCATCAGGGAAACCTCCAGAACGCTGGTAAAGCCTTTCTTATGAAGGTAGCGGTAGATCAGAGTAGACATCCCCATGGCCTTGATCTTGGAACTTTCGCTGGGTGTCAGCTGGCTGATGATCGACACCCAAACGGGAGTTTTTCTGTGTGAGATGCAGGTGAGCTCAAAGACAGGGCTCAGTGTCCGTGGATCCACAACCCCCATGGACTCGCCGAATGGACCTTCTTCCTCCAGGTAGGAGGTGGGGATGATTCCTTCAAAAACAATTTCAGAACTGGCCGGAACCTCCAGATCCACTGTCTGGCACTTGACCACTTGGATCGGCTCTCTGATCAGGCCTCCGGCCAGGCTCAGTTCATCCATCGTGGGAGGCACTTTTTGGGTGGCTGCATAGGAGACAGCGGGTACTGCTCCAACGGCCACGGCCACTTCAAGAGGCCTCCCCAGTTTCCTGCACTTTTCCCAGTGGCTGGAGATATCCTGGGGTGTACCCATCATCAGGCCACTCAGGCCCGGTCCTCGGATCAAGCCGCGATAGTTGCCAACGTTTCTGTGCCCTGTTTCTGGATCCTTGGTGATCCAGTGACCCCCGGTAATGTAGGGGCCATTATCGAAGCCGGGAGTCGAAATGGGTATGGGGAACTCCGCAAAACCCCCGTGGCGAAGGAGGTCTGAACCGCGGTGAATCTCTTCCATGACCGGACCGTGGCGGACCCACTCGGGCTCTAAAGGATGGTCCATGGCGTAGAGCCATCGGTCGGCAACCTCCCCCGGCTCGCATCCCACTCCCAGACAATAGATGGCAGCCGAACCCGCTAGCCCGCTCACCAGAACGGAACCCCGGTACTTTCTGTTTTTCGAATCCGTCACGTTCTCAAACAGAAAGGCCTTCCGATCTTCCTCCTCTAGTCCTCTGAACTGCCACCGAACTAGAGGATGAAGTTCGGTATCCTTGTTAATCTCTCTTTTGATCCGCACGAGCTTGCCATTTTCTTCAAGCACTCCAATAAACTCTCTCAAATCCTGGTAGTATCGTTTTTCTGGTTTCATACAAGGGATCTTAGCCCGCTTGCCCCAGAATGACAAAGGGATTCAAAACAGCCCTTTGTCAAGCGCTACCCCGAGAATGTTGAAGCCTACAATTCCTACTTGAAGGGTCGCTTCGATTGGAACAAGCGAACCGAGGAGGCGCTGAAGAAAAGCATCGAGTATTTTCGCCAGGCTGTCGAGAAAGACCCCGACTACGCGCTGGCTTAAGCCGGATTGGCGGATTCCTGCAGTTTACTGGGACTCCCTACCTATTTAGCGGTTTAGATCCATATGAATCCATCCCCAAAGCAAAGGCAACAGCGACGAAGGCACTCGAGTGGCTACAGAAAGCCTACGAGGAGCGGTCCCGCCCCATGGTTTACCTCAAAGTGGACCCAGCTTTCGATAGCCTACACAGCCACCCGAAGTTCCAAGACTTGCTGCAGCGCATTGCCCCTCCGCCGCTTCGCCAGGACATCTTTTGAATCATCCGGGCTCGAAGGAACTGCTCGGGTCTGAGATTGGGGGAGGTCGAATTTTGGCGATTTCAATCCGAGAACAGTTCGGCCCATTGGCGGGTCACTCTCTCTTTGAGTTCCGGGCTGGTCTCGACCACCTTTGGAAACTCATTCCGAATTAACTTCCCAAATGGCTTGGTTGCAAAGATGATCCCCCGGTTGCTGGTATATTCTGTCATGGATTTGCTGGGTGCGTTGTCGGCGATGGGATCAAGCGGGGTGCCAAGACTGTTTGTGATGATGTCGATTCCCGTGCCTGGATCGCTGCGCGAGCATATGGCCCAGATGACATCGTCCAGGTTGCTCGGATCGATGTCATCGTCAACCACCACAACATATCTTCCGGCTACAGCGCCTGGCCTGCACTGGCTGGCCAGATGCCCGGCCATTCGGTCATGCCCCCCAAACATCTGCTTGATCGAGACGACAGTAAAGGCTCTGGAGTAGCCTGCCTCGTGACACCATACACCCTGGATCTCCTGAACTCCGGCCTTCTCAAGGATATCCCATATCAGGGCGGCCCTCAGTGGGCATCTGAAGTAGGTATAGTCGTGAGGAGGGCGACCGGAGCAAGTACCCAAAAGGATCGGCTCGCTCCTATGGTAGACGGCTTCCACTTTCACGATAGGACTCTGGGTGGTTCCAGTGGAGTAATAGCCGATGAACTCGCCAAAAGGTCCCTCCGACTTCGGCTCGTTGACGATGTATCCTTCAATAGCAATTTCGCTGTCGGCCGGAATGGGAAGGCCCGTGACTGGTCCCTTGATCAGCTGGTATGGCTGCCCGCTAAGCGCACCCGCATAGGCAAATTCAGACACACCTGCGGGCACCTCTATGCCTGAAGACATCGACACCAGTGGGTGATGGCCAAAGGAGACGGCCACCGGACAAGGCTCCCCCGCATCCCAGTACTTCTTGACCATGAAGCGGGCGTGACGGGGGGCCTCAATGTATATGGATACGGTCTTCTTGTCCTGGAGCATCAGCCGATAGGTCCCCACGTTGACCCAACCTGTCTCAAGGTCGCGGGTAATTACGGCATCGGAGGTTCCAATATACCGACCGCCGTCCTTCTCAAACCACTGTGGAGCAGGAAACTGGAGTATGTCCACTTCTTCCTGAATGTTCTCCAGAAGAGGAGCGCTTTCTACGTATTCGGGCAAATACTCATCAATGCTCCCACCGGCTTTTGCTAACCGTTCTCTGATGATTTTGACCAGATCCAGATTGTTAAGACTGGGAGACAAGCCTAGAGTCAGGGCCACTCTCCTGGAGTCTAAAAGTGCACCCGTCAGCACCCGAAACCCGTCAGGGTACCCCTTGATGTTGTCAAACAGAAGTGTGTGTTTATTTTTCTTGGCGTTTAGATCTGTTAGGGCCCCGATCTCCAGCTCCCAGTCAGCGCCTCGAACTTCTCTGAGCAGGCCCAATGATCGTACGCTGTCTAACCAGGAGCGAAGATCTCGATTCACATTCCTGCCTCTTTGACCCCCTACCTTGAGCTCTTCACTTGTCGGCATAAGTACGACTCCTTCGCTCCTATTAGGATATAGGACACCGGATATTAGATTCTGAATTTTTTTTGTGAATAAGAAGTTGCTTTCTGGAGGCTAGTCTATCTGGGAGGGGAAAGTAGGTCAACAGAGTATTTTTTGAGTGGTTTGGGCCGAGCAAGAGGATTGAGGATGGTTGTGAAGCGCTTGCCAGGCCCAGGTCATTAAGAAATCGGCTGGAGGATCTTGCGGATCACTTCACTTTCTTCAATAATGCGGTAACGGCTTGTTCCTATTCGCCAAAAACTATAGTAATATTCTTCATTCTGTTGGACCTGCTCCAGGAAAATGATCCCCGTACCTACCCAGGTTTCGACGGGGGCTCCACAAAGGGTTTGCAGGGGGAAATTCGATGGTCATGAGGGTTCAATTCCTCCTTGAAGGGAAGCAGGGTAAGGGGAGAATCCATTATGGTCTGATAGGGGCTGTTCTTTGTGGATATACAGGTCGCGATCAGTCGGCTGTCCGCAGACATATAGAGGAATTAAGAAAGGAAGGGGTAGAACCACCCGCCTCAGTCCCAAGCTTCTATCCCAAACCCCCACAGGGTTTGGTCTTTGACGGCAATATCCAGGTGGAGGGTCACAAGACGTCGGGAGAGGTTGAATATGTTCTGATCGTCGATGAGGATAGGATATACGTGGGTTTGGCGAGCGACCACACGGATCGGGAGCTGGAGAAGATCGACATCCTGAAATCAAAACAAGTATGTCCGGCGGTCCTTTCCAGAAGCCTATGGCACTACAGCGAGATTAAAGATCACTGGGATCGGATTGAAATCCGCAGCTGGACCTCTAAGGATGGGAAAAGAGCCCTTTACCAGGACTCGACCCTTGCCAGCATTCTTCCTCCAGAGGAGTTAATCCGTTTAGTTCAACAGCGCGTCGAGTGTTCTTGTGAAGGGATTGCCATATTTTCTGGAACACCTCCGGTGGTGACCGACGGCATCATCTTTGCAGATCGCTTTGAAGGTGAGCTTGTAGATCCCATCCTTAAACGCAAGCTCACCATCGCTTATCGCATTCATACCTTGGATTGGTTTAGGACTTAGAAAAGAGCAATGGAGCAATGGAGCAATATACAAACTCATCACTTCTATTGCTCTATTGTTATATTGTTCTTCCCCGGGGAGAGATATGTCTAGTCAGGGAAAAGGCAAATGGGTTGGTAAGGGCCTGAAGAGGAAGGAAGACCTACGGCTTCTGGCGGGCAGGGGGAACTTTATGGATGACATTCGGCTGCCCAACATGAAACATGCAGCCATACTCCGAAGCCCCTATCCCCATGCCTGGATTAGGGGGATGGAAACGTCGGAGGCACTGATTCCGGGGGTCAGGGGAATCCTCACTGGTGAGGACGTTGCGAAGATGTCAAAACCTTTTTCCGTTGGGGTCCAGGTGCCGCCGAAGTATTATAGCGCCGCGGTCGATAAAGTCCGCTTCGTGGGGGAACCGGTGGCGGTCGTGATTGCGGATAACCGTTATATCGCGGAGGATGCCCTCGACTTGATCGAAGTGGACTATGAGCCCCTACCAGTAGTCATGGATATCGAGGAGGCTATTAAGCCCGAGGCCCCCATCCTGCACGACAATATCGGCAGCAACATTTATAGCCAGCGGTCCTTTAAGTACGGTGACATGGAGAAGGCCTATAAGGAAGCAGATTTGGTGATCAAGGGGAAGTTTGATTTTCCTAAATACGGATCCACACCCATTGAGACCTATGCGGTCATCGCCTCCTACGATCCTTTAACGGAGGACTTCGTAGTCTACAGCAATTATCAAGGCCCCTTGGTCAACCACCTCTTAGTCGCCATTGCACTCGGAATTCCTGAAAACAAGATGCGCTGGATCGTTACGAAGGATATTGGCGGAGGCTTTGGGACCAAGACCGGAATGTATCCTTACATCGCCTTGATCACCCTCGCTGCCAAGAAGACTGGCATGTGCGTAAAGTGGATAGAGGATCGTAGGGAACACTTGCTGGCCAGCGCAACAGGGACCGATCGGGTCACCTACCTGGAGGCCTCGGTCAAAAGGGATGGAACGATTTTAGGTCTAAAGGATAAGGTTCTTGACAATACGGGCGGATACATCCGAGCTCCAGAGCCGGGCTGTGCCTACCGAAGTACAGGAAACCATACAGGAGCCTACCAGATTCGGCACCTCGATAGGGAAGTCCTAATTGTTGGAACCAACAAGTGTCTTACAGCCCCGAACCGTGGCTATGGGTGTCAGGAGTTGTACTTCAGCTTGGAGCGTATGGTGGACATGATTGCTGCTGAACTGGGGATGGACCCTGCTCAGGTTCGTTTTAAGAACTTCATCCAGCCTGACCAGTTTCCTTACACGACGGCAACCGGAGGAGTTTATGATGCCGGAGATTATCCGAAGGCATTCCAGATGGCCCTCGACAAGATCGAATATAAAAAGATGAGGGAGGAACAGCACAAGGCTAGGGAGGAAGGGAGGCTCATTGGCATCGGCTTTGCCTCCATAGTGGATCCCTCTGTTACCAACATGGGTTACGTGACGTTGGCTAAGACTGTGGAGGAGAGGCAGAAGGAGCATCCCAAGTCAGGGTCAGGAGAGTCCTTCATAGTCGAGATGGGTCCCTTAGGCAAGGTCCATGTGATCGCTTCTACTAACCCCCAGGGGCAGGGTCACGATACCGTCATATCACAGATAGTGGCCGATGAGCTTGAAATCCATCCGGATGACGTGACGGTCAGCAACGTGGTGGATACCCATGACCGAGTGGTCACCATCAGCACCGGTAGTTACTCCAGCCGTTTTGCCTCGGTAGGAACAACTGCCCTCGTTATTGCGACCCGTAAAGTGAAGGAGAAAATATTGAAGATTGCGGCCCATCTGCTGGAGGCCAGGGCAGAGGATCTGGAGATGAAGGAAGGGAAGATTCATGTGAAGGGTTTTCCGGATAAGTCTATCCAAGTCAAACATGTGGCTGGAACTGCCCATTGGAATCAATCTGCCCTGCCCGAAGGAATGGACGTCGGTCTGTACGCCAGCACCCTTTATTCCATGCCGACCTCCAAGCCACCGGATGAATTAGACCGGGTGGACTCTTCCAACACCTATGGATTTATTACGGAGGCGATCGTCGTGGAGGTGGATCCCGAAACAGGGGAAGTCAAGATCCTCAAATGGGCCAGCGTACACGATGCAGGGACGATCCTAAACCCAACCATCGTTGAAGGCCAGATCATGGGAAGTTGTGCCCATGCTCTCGGGGGGAGCCTTTACGAAGAATTCGCCTACGACGAATACGGCCAATGCCTGACCGCCTCCTTTCAAGATTACCTCGTCCCGACTGCAATGGAGGTTCCGAAGATCGACATTGAGCACCTGGAGACTCCCTCGCCCTTCACGGCCCTGGGGTCAAAGGGTGCGGGGGAGGGCTCCTGTATGTCTGGACCGGCGGCCTTAGGAAATGCCATTGCAGATGCCCTTGCTCCCTTGGGGGTAACGATAAACGAGCTGCCTCTTGGCCCAAACAAGATTTGGAAACTCATCCAGGAGTCGAAGCGCAAAGAGAGCAATGGAACAATAGCGCAATAGAGAAACTCATCTATTGTTCTGTGCGAAGCACAGCACAGGGAGTCTTCATGAAGCTGGAGGGAACACATACTTTTCAGGCTCCTCAGGAACGTGTATGGGATCTCCTGATCAACCCTAAGAATCTTGAGAAGGCGCTCCCGGGATGCGAGAAACTGGAGGAACGGGAGCCCGGCCAATACGACGCCTTGCTAAAGATACAAATTGCCGCCGTCAAGGGGACTTACAAGGGAAAGGTCCAAGTGGCGGATACAGAGCCACCCAAGCGGTACCGCCTGATTGGTGAGGGGAGTGGAAGCCCTGGCTTTGTGAAAGGAGAGGCCATCATTGAATTATCCCAGCAGGGCCAAAATACCCTTGTGTCCTATCAGGGCGAGGTGCAGGTAGGTGGATTGATGGCAGGTGTCGGCCAGAGGATGCTGGGAGGCATAGCCAAGATGATGCTGAATCAGTTCTTCAAGAACATGGAGAAGGAGTTAAAGAGCCAAGCGTGAGATAGGGGAGAAGACGTGAAACCAGCTACCTTTGACTATTTTGCTCCCAGCACCGTGGCAGAGGCCGTAGACCTGTTGCAGCAGCATGGAGACAAGGCCAAGATCCTTGCGGGTGGCCAGAGTCTGGTTCCCATGATGAACTTCAGGGTTGCTCGACCAGAGGTGCTCATTGACATCAATAGGATCAAGAAAATCGCTTACATCCGAGAAGAAGGTGATGAACTTGCCATCGGGGCCCTGACGCGCCAGAGGGACGTGGAACTATCGCCATTGGTGCGAGAAAAGTGCCCCATTTTAGCCGACGCGCTCTCCTTCGTTGGGCACTCACCGATTCGGACCCGGGGAACCGTTGGAGGAAGTTTGGTTCACGCAGACCCTAGTGCAGAGATCCCTACTGTGATCTGTTGTCTGGATGCAAGGGTCAAAGTCGTCGGGCCCTCTGGTGAGAGAACGTTGCAGCCCGAAGAGTTCTTTCTGACCTACCTGACCACCTCTTTGGAGCCGGCAGAGATCCTGGTTGAGGTGAGGATTCCAGTCCTCCCTCTGAAAGCAGGCTGGTCCTTTGTGGAACTCACCCGGCGCCACGGTGACTTTGCCATTGTAGCAGCTGCCTCAGTCCTCTCTCTAAAAGACGGGGGAGTTTGCAGTGAGGCACGCATCGCTTTAGGAGGGGTGGCTCCGACCCCTATACGGGCGCGGGAGGCGGAGGAGGTTCTGGCGGGTGAAACAATTACCCTCGCACTGATGGAGAAAGCAGGGCAAAAGGCCGCAGAGGCGACCGAAGCAGAGTCCGATTACCATAGCTCTGCCGAGTATCGCAGGGATATGGCAAGGGTTTTCGTCCGAAGAGGGCTTGAACAGGCGTGGAACAGATGCAAGGGAGGTCGGTAAGTGGCACATCGTCACCGTATTTTGGTGAAAGTCAATGGCGTCGAATATGAGAGGGAAGTAGAGCCTAGAAGGCTCCTGGTCGATTTCTTAAGGGACGATCTGGAACTGCTGGGAACCCACGTTGGATGTGAGCACGGCATCTGTGGGGCCTGTACGCTGTTATTGGACGGACAGCCGATCCGCTCCTGCTTAATGTTTGCTGTGCAGGCCCAAGGGGCTGGAATCTTGACTGTAGAAGGGCTTGCTAAAGATGGAAAGTTACACCCTATCCAGGAAGCATTCCAAGAGCACCACGGTCTTCAGTGCGGGTACTGTACACCGGGCATGTTGATGACGTCTTACGCATTTCTCAGCGAGAATCCTGAACCTAGCGAAGAAGAAGTCAGAAAGGAAATCTCAGGAGTCCTCTGCCGCTGCACGGGTTATAAGCATGTGATCGATTCGGTGTTGTCCTCTGCCGCAAAAATGAAGGGGGTCTGAAGGGGGCCGTGTCTTTAAAATTTAATTGTGAGATCAAAATCTAATTTCAAAGACACGGCCCCCAATTAATCTATGGTGAGGCCTTACCGCGAGCTGAGAAAAGTCATCGAGGAAAAGGACCGAGGGTTGCGGGAGAAGGTGATGTCCTTGCGCGAGGCCATCGGCCTGATCAAGGACGGGGACCATGTGGCAGTCGGAGGATGCCACTACTCCAGGACCCCCATGGCAGCCATCTGGGAGACCATTCGGCAAAAGAAAAAGGACCTGATCTACTCCAGGAACATTACTTCAACGGAAGGAGATCTTCTTTTGGTAGCTGGAGTCACAAGGCATGTGTTGACCAGTTGGTTCAGCCCAGGGGTCCCTTGGGGTGTCTCTCGGGTTATGCGCCATTATATGCAAGAGAGGCTTGCTGTTTTCGAAGAGTGGAGCAACATGACACTGGGGCTTCGCTATCGGGCAGGGGCCATGGGTATACCTTTCATTCCCACCAGGGCCATGTTGGGATCAGACCTCTCCCAGAGGCTCCCTGATATGAAAGAGATGCAGTGCCCCTATACAGGAGATAAACTGGCTCTGGTTCCGGCCCTGAATCCTGATGTGGCCGTCCTTCACACCCAGCGCTGTGATCCCTATGGCAATGTGCAAAGCCATGGGCTTCCCTTTATGGACCAGGACATCGCTATGGCTGCTGACAAAGTTATCGTTACGGCCGAGAGGATCATCAGCAATGATCAGGTTCGCAGGGCCCCAGATCGGACAACCATCCCCTTCTTTTGTGTCGACGCGGTGGTGGAGGTTCCCTACGGATGCCTTCCCCACGAGTGCTACGGACTATATGAGCCTGATTTTCATCACATAGATGAGTTCGTGAAGCTTATGCGGGAGAAAGGGCCGGAAGGTGTCAGAGAATACCTTGATCAGTACTTTTACAGCCCGAATTCTTGGAACGATTATCTCGAGTTATTGGGGTTCAAGCACATTCTTGAGGCAACCACTCAGGGAGTTAAACTCTACAATGACTAAATTAGCCTATAACACTGCTGAATTGGCGATTGTCATGAGCGCTCGGATCCTCGAGGACAGGAAGACTGTCTTCGGAGGAGCAGGGATGCCCCTTATCTCGTGCATCCTGGCTCAGAAGACTCATGCTCCTCGATTGACTATCCTTTTTGACGGAGGAGTTATCGGCCCCCTTGTTGAACCCGCAAAACTGCCCCCTAGCACCAACGAGCAGAGGGCGGCTCGAAGAGCTAACATGCTCCTTTCAATCACCGATATACTGCTCCTGCAACAGAGAGGGTACGTAGACTATGGTTTTCTCGGTGGCGCACAAGTCGATCAGTATGGCAACTTAAATAGCTCTTGCATAGGAGACCCGGATCATCCAAAGGTAAGGCTTCCTGGAACAGGAGGGGCAAATGACATCGCAAGCCTGGCATCGAAGACATTGGTGACTATGCATCATGAGAAAAAGCGCTTCGTAGAAAAAGTAGATTTTGTTACCAGCCCTGGTTATCTGCAAGGTGGTGACAGCCGAGAAAAGGCAGGCCTGATTGTTGGCGGGGTTTATAAGGTCATCACCCACTTGGGGCTCTTTGGCTTTGACAAAAAGTCCCGAAAGATGCGACTCGAAGCACTCCACACAGGGGTTAGTGTTGAGGAGGTCAAGGCGAGGACCGGTTTTGAATTGATCATTGCAGAGGATGTCCGGTACACAAAGCCACCCACCGAAGAAGAGCTCGGGATATTGAGGAAGCTTGACCCCGAGCAGCGATATACCCGCGCCAGGGAAGAGTAAGGGCTCAGACCCCCCACTTCAAAATCGACTCAACGGCCAGACCGATGGACAGGAGCCGTCTGTCGGCCCCATGCTCTCCCATTAACATGAGCCCAACTGGCGGCTCTCCAGGGGCATGACAGGGAACCGAAAGAGCGCACCAGTCAAAGAAGTTGGCCACTGCTGGATTGCGCAACATCAGAGCGTTCATGTGGAAATATTTGCCATCGTCAGCCTCCAGTGCTGCGATCGGCGGGGCGATTTGCGGTACTGTTGGCATCAGCAGCGCGTCGACGGGCTCGGTGACGGTGGCTGCCCGCCGGATCAGTTCCTTTCGCGATTTGAGCAGCTGGATATATTCCGCAGCATCCATATCCGCGCCGCGCCTGATTCGAGTCAGGACGCGTGGGTCGTACTTGTCTTCCGCTTTTGCAATCAGGTGGCGATGGATCGCATAGGACTCCGCTGCCAGAAGTCCTCCCTTGGCATTAATCGCCGGCAGCTCCTCGAGTTCTGTGAACGGAATCTCCAGAACTTGCGCGCCAGCCTCGGAAAGCCGCGTCAGGGCTGACGAGAAGGTTGTTGCCACCGTCTGGTCCATAGGGTCGAGGACGTAACACTGGGGCACCGCCAAGCGAAGGCCCTTGAGTGACAGCAGCGGGGGGACGACCGGATCCTCTCCGGCCATCACGGCGTCAAGAATCGCGCAACAGGATACGCTGGGAGCGAGCGGTCCAATGGAATCAAGGTGGGTGGACAGGGGAAAGGCTCCATCGAGCGGAATGCGTCGGGCCGTCGGCTTAAAGCCAGTAATTCCACACAGTGCTGCCGGAATTCGCACGGAGCCTCCGGTGTCCGTGCCGATTCCCGCCACGGCCATACCGTCAGTGACGGACACCGCGGCCCCTGATGACGATCCGCCGGGGATTCGCCTGGTGGCCCGATCATAAGGGTTGCGTGGCGTTCCATAGTGTGGATTCAGACCAACCCCGGAGTAAGCGAACTCAGTCATGTTGGTGCGACCAATGATAACGGCCCCGGCGGCCCGTAGCCGCCTGACCACCGCTGCGTCTTGCTCCGCGGGCGGCGCGTCCTTGAGGACCACGGATCCCGCCAGAGTCCTCTCCCCTGCCACGTCGAACAGGTCCTTGACAGAAATCGGGATACCTGCCAGGGGTGATGGGGCGATGCCGACCGATCGCAGATTGTCGTACGTCTCTGCCTGAGCTCGACTCGCCTCCCTGTACAGCCGGATGAAGACCCTGGCGCCCTCTCCATCCTGATCCTCAGCCCTTGCCAGGGCCTGCTCGAGCAAAGACCGGCTGGTTAGATCTCCCGCATGAAGGGCGCGGGCCACCTCTAGAATTGATTTCATCCACCTTTAGCCTCAGGAACTTTCATCATAATAATGAATCTCAAGCAGCAAGCAGCCGTTCTCTGACTTAAACGGCCCATGCCAAACCCCCGGCGGACGACAAGCGTAGGTGTTTGGTTCAAATAACTGGCCGCCTCTACCATTCTCGTCGTTGCCCACGATCAGGTCTCCGCTCAGGAGGTACACTTCCTCCCAGAAGTCGTGAATGAACGGATTGGTGGTATAGGTCCCTGGCTCGATCCTCAGAAGGCGAGTGCGGGTGCCTGTCTGGTTCTCTTCGTCAAGCCTACCGGCCAGGATTTTCTGCTTGAATCCAGTTGGGTAACCAGGGGGTGTCTCCCAGCCACTCCCCATGTCGATTGGGCGGAACTCCTTGTGCTGTTTTTTGATTGGCATAGCTTTTCCCCATCTATTTTACTCAGACAATCATCCAAATGAGTTGTTCAGCATCGGGGAGCATATATATCGGCCACATTACTGTCAGGCATCCAGTTTAGTTTCCGGCTTTGAAGCAGTGTACCAACGGGCAAAGATACTGCTCCAAAGGTAACTGAGCAGCTGTAGGCCAAAGGCGGCAGCCAAGATCACTATTAGCGAGACAGCCGCTGAGACTACAATTTCCTTTGGTTGGCCCACGAGAAGCAACCCACTTTGGTACATCAGGAGGAAAGGAATCAGGTAGCCAGCAATTCCCAGCCGAAAAGCGGCAAGTTCAGTGCGAGTCACATCGGAATCCGCAATAGCCGAGGCCGCGTAGGCAGCCAATGCTACCGGCGGGGTGATGGCCCCGATCGCGCCGAAGAAAAAGATGAAAAAGTGGGCCGCAAGAGGTTCGAACCCGGCCTCCACCATCGCCGGCACTGTCAGGACGGATACAATGATATAGACAGCGGTGGGCGGCATAGCCATGCCCAGGCACAGTGCCGCTGACATGGCAACCACCAGCAGCAGAAAGGGCTGGTCCTCAACCAGTTCGGTGAGTGCCCCCGAAAGAGTGAACCCCAAGCCCGTCAGGTTGATGATGCCCACGATGATTCCCGCCGAAGCACAGGCCACGGCGATGGGGATGACCCTCCCAGCCCCATCCTCCAAAGCGGCGATCAGTCTTGTGAAGTTGATCCGGGAGTGGGCGCGCAACCAAGAAAGACCGACCGTGAGACTCATCGCCCAAAAGGCGGCTTGCATCAGACTGCGCCCAGAAAAAATCAGTCCCACCAGGACGATCAGGGGGGGCATCATATGACCCCAGTCAAGAAGGGTCTTTGACAAGGTTGGCACCGTCTCCCCTTGTTGAAGCTTGGGGTTCTGTCGGCGCACGGTGAAATACACCACGGCCATCACCGAGAGGTAAAACAGCAGCGCGGGCAAAATGGCTGCTTTCGCGACGTCCACGTAAGGTCGCTGAAGATATTCTGCTATGAGAAAGGCGCCCGCCCCCATCAAAGGGGGAGTGAACATTCCCCCCGTGGAGGCCACAGCTTCAATCGCTCCGGCCACGTGAGGCTCAAACCCTGTGCGCTTCATCAGAGGGATCGTGAAATTCCCCGTTGTTACCACATTGGCTACGGGAGAACCGGAAAACATTCCCATTATGGAACTGGAAAGGATTGCACTGAGCGCCGGGCCACCCCGCCACCGGCCCGTCAAAGCATAGCTGAGGTCGATGAACCAGCGGTTACCACCCGAGCGAGTGAGCAACGCACCGAAGATGACAAACATGATGACGAAGGTGGCTGAGATGTCCATGGGAAGGCCGTAGATCCCACCGGTTCCGAGGTAAAGGGTGCCGATCAGTCGGGACAGGCTGTAGCCCTTGTGAAGAAAAATGCCGGGAGCATACTGACCGAAAACCCCGTACAGAATGAAAAGAGTAACGAGGAGGGGAAGAAACCAACCAATGGTTCGGCGACTGACCTCCAGCACCAGCAGGACCATCAAGCTACCAAAGAGCAACTCCCACCCGGTAACGAGCCCGGTTCGCTGAATGTAATCCGGCCGGTCCAGAAGAATAAAAGCAGTAGAGGCCGTGGTGAGAGCCGCCAGGGCGACATCTTCGCGACTCGGGCGACGCAAGGTCGAGCGGTCTCGTCTGTAGATGAGAAAT
>JAUXKG010000073.1 GCA_030624355.1 Acidobacteriota bacterium | reverse complement strand
GCTGACAGATCCACGGACCGCTCAACAATCTCAGCCCTTCCCTCCTGTACATCGTCAATACTTGTCGCCCCGGCCTGCATGGTCACAATCCAGGGATGAGCTGAATCAACTCGAATATCGGCATTGAGTCGGTTGCGAAACATCTGGCGCACAAACAACAGTGTTTCCTCTTGTTTGCGGTAACCGATACAGTCAGTCACCAGAGCCGTATTCAATCGTGCAGCCAGCTTGGGTGCCAGGTCAATGTTCTGGTAGATATGTCCCATTAAGAGAATGTACGGACAATCCTGGCTCAGGACTTGACACATCGCTTCACAGTACAGGTCAGGGTCATACTGGCCTAACCTAGGGTCTTGAACCAGTAGGACCGCATCCGCATCCTTGGCCGCCACTTGCTTTGCTAGCTCCTGAACTTCGTGTCCCAGAACAAGAGCGTGCAGTGACATTCCGAGCTCCTCAGCCAGTCTCCGACCCAGAGACAGACTCTCCAGCGAAGGAGTGCGGATCTGACCGTTTCCGTGATCGATCAAGACATAAATTCTCTTAGACATATTTCAGAGAACGGCAACCAGACATTGATCAGTAAGCCACCAGAATTGCTTCACAGGACCTTGGCTTCCTTCTTGAGCCTCTCCACCAGCTCCGTAACTACGGTGGAGGTATCCCCTTCCAGGATCTCTGCCCTCCTGGTCGATTCGGGGAAGTACAGTTTCGAGATCTCCAACTGCGGAACCGATTCCAAGTCGAGATTCAAATCGTTCACGTTAATCTTCCGTATCTCCTTTTTCTTGGCCTGCATGATGCCTTTCAAGGAAGCGTAGCGGATCTGTGAAATTCCAGCCTGAATGGTTAAAACCGCAGGCATCGGCATCTCCACCCACTCGAACCAGCCGCTCTCCATCTCCCGCATAGCCTTCACCTTCCGGTTGCTCGCATCGGCTTCGATCTTCATCACTATGGTGGCGTGGGGAAGGTCCAGGAGTTCAGCCAAAATAACTCCGGTCTGGGCATAGCTCAAATCATCCGACTGGGTTCCCGCCAGAATTAGATCGCACTGCTGCTGCTTGAGAACCTCGGCCAAGACCAAGGCCACCGCCTGAGGGCTGGAGACTCTGCCCTCGGCGTCTTCGACCAAAATAGCGCGGTCAGCACCCATGGCCAATCCCTTTCGTATGGATCTTTCGGCTCGCTCTCGACCTACCGTCAAGATGACTACCTCCCCACCGTGCTCTTCTCTCAGCTTGAGTGACTCTTCCAGAGAGTATTCGTCACATTCGCTGATTTCGAAGGTCAGGTCGGTCTCAATGATTCCGGTTCCTTCAGTATTAATCTGGTAACGTGTGTCTCGGTCCGGAACCTCTTTGAGGCAGGTGAAGATATTCACTTCTTGAACAGGTCTTCAAAGGCATCTCGAGAGTCTGACGGCCTCTGAGTCTTTGAGGTAGTCATTTTCTCGACCGTGGTGCGGACGTTGAAGAATTCACAACTGTTTCTGGAGTCCTTCGGTGCGATCCGTTCCGGGATGGGCTGACTGCATTCGAAACGACTGGCGGGATCGAGATAGACACAATGCTTGCAGCTGTGCAGGGCAGCATCGCATTTGGGGCACTGACTGGTGTGACTGATCTCGTCGAGACTGGCAGGCAGCTGTACCCCGCACATGGCGCAGCGGACCACCTTGTGAAAACCTGGCATGCGGGGGGCTCGAGGACCTTCGCGCGAAGCTCTGGGCTGAGATCGCCGACTCTCCCCACGATTGCCGTCCTTTTCCTGGTAACCCTGTTGTCCGTATTTTCTTCCCATTTCGCTCCCAAGTTCGCTCACAATCAGATCAGACAGGGGCAAGGCTCCAATCTATTGCAGCGCTGTGCAAACACTCTTCACACCGGTGATGTCAATGGCATCGCGCCCCGATTCAATCCGGCGAATAGCCCTCTCTATTCGTCCAACACTCCGTAGAGTGGACTCACCTTCCTGTGACAATCACTCAAGGTAACCAGGTTATCTTTCTGGTCGGTCAGCTCGAAATCGGGCGCCGCGTCACCCACCTTCAGAGCAACCGATTGAGCTGTCACCGTTACAAACATCAAAGGATCGCGGAAAAAAGAACGGTTGTTCTCATGCATCCGATTTTATCGTCAAACACACCGAGCTTCAAGCCGGCTGGGCGATTGATTGTTTCTCCTTTTTCCACTGTCGTGCTATGGTAAAATTTTGCACTGGATCGATGAAAATTTACACCAGGCGAGGCGACAGGGGGGAGACTTCTCTTTTTAGTGGAGAAAAGGTCGGCAAGGACTCCCTCCGGGTGGATGCGTACGGTTCTCTCGATGAACTGAATTCCTTTCTGGGGGTGGCACAGTCTTTCTGTCACAATCAAGAAGTCAAGAAAACTCTCACTTTGCTTCAAAATCAGCTCTTTAAGGCAGGAGCCGATCTGGCAACCCGAGAGACCGGCAAACGCCAGGTGAGCCGCATTCAGGAGGAAGACTGGCGTCAGTTGGAAAACCAGATTGATCTGCTGCAGGAAGAGCTTCCTCCTTTGAAGGAATTTATCCTGCCGGGAGGGATCTCGGGCGCGGCATTTCTGCACCTTGCCCGCACAGTCTGCCGAAGGACGGAACGACTGCTGGCTGCTCTTATGAAAATTGAAGACACCAACCCCGAACTCATCATCTATTTGAATCGTCTCTCCGATCTGATTTTTGTTCTTGCCCGCTATGAAAATATTCTGGAAAGAGGCCAGGAGGAGCTGTGGCAAAAGAACCTTTAGCCTCTGAGTCCGAGGCAGCCTGCTTGACCTGCCGCGATTCAGGCTGGCTGGTAAAAACTCTGGATTCGGTTGAAAAGGTAGTTCCCTGTCCGCACTGCCACTCTCGAGCCAAGTCAGCGAAACTCCTGGGTAACGCTCAGATCCCTCCTCGCTACTTTGATCTAGACTTCGATGAGTTCTCCGCCACGACCAAAGTTCTATTGCGAGCCAAGCGTCGATGCGAAGAGTTTGTGGAGGCCTTCCCGGAGGTGCCCAGAGGACTGTTGCTGGTAGGTCCGTGCGGCGTCGGCAAGACCCATCTTTCGGCAGCCATTCTCAAGGCTTTGATTCGGGAAAAGATGATCAGCGGCAGATTCGTCGACGAAACCGAATTCCTGAGAAGGATTCAATACTCATTCGGTCGCGATTCACGAGAAACGGAGAGGGAGCTTCTGTCTCCCCTGATGCATGTCGACCTGCTGGTGTGGGATGATCTGGGTACCGGAAGACCCACCGAGTGGGTAGCAGAAACCATTCGCACGGTACTGAATCATCGCTATACCTACAGCAAGCACACCATTCTATCCACCAACTTGCCACTTCAGCCCGTCAGGAAAACGGAATTGCCCATCAAGAACAACTCTCTGGACGAAAGAGTCGGAAAGGGTCTTTATTCGCGCATCATGGAAATGTGCGAGGTGGTAAAGATCGATGGCGAGGATTTTCGTACAGAGGTTCTCAAATCCGGCCTGGACTCTTACGAGAAACATCGAAACAGTCACTAGCCCTGGCTCAGGCCGTCACAGCATGCCGGCTTTCTTCCATCCCCTTCCTCTCATCCACCGAGAACAGGACGGCCCAGCCCACCACAAAAAACACGACAACGGAGACGATGCCGAAACGCGGTGTACCCGTCAAATCGGTCAGCAGCGCAAAAAGCGCCGGCCCCAGAATGGCTGCGAATTTTCCACTGGCGGCAAAAAATCCGAAAAACTCCGCACTGTTCTCGGGGGGCGTGAACTGAGCCAGGAGGGCACGCGAAGAGGCCTGAATTCCGCCCAGAGCAAACCCTACGACCGTCCCCAACACCCAGAATTCCCATATCTGATCAATGACCACAACGTACAGAACAACACCTGTCCAGATCAGCAAAGCAACATGAAGAGAGGTTTTGGTTGCCTTCTTGTCCGACAGGTACCCGAAGAACAGCGATCCCACAAAAGCCACCACATGAATGAGAATAAAGCACATAATGAGTTCTTGCTGGGCCATTCCCAAGACCTGTGCGCCAAAGACGGCCGCCATGACGATCACTGTCTGCACTCCGTCGTTATAGATCAGAAACGCGATCAAGAACTTTACGAGTTCACGATGCTGGTTAATTTTTCGCAAGGTAGCCAACAGGCTCCGGAAACCCATTCTCACGTACCCGACTCCGGGAGGAAGCTCCCGGGCTCGGGCGCGCTCGGGCAGCCATAAAAAGGTAGGAATCGAAAAGAGTCCCCACCAGAGCGCCACCACTAAAAAGGTGGTACGAACCGGGAGGTTGTTCATGCTTGAAAGTCCGAACCAGTCCGGTCTCTCAATCATCGCCAGATTGATCATCAAGCAAAGAACACCCCCTACGTATCCCAGAGCCCAACCGAATCCACTGACCTTCCCCATGTGCTCGCGGGACGCAATCTCAGGGAGAAATCCGTTGTAAAAGGCCAAACTACACTCCAGGGTTATGTTGGAGAGCATGTAAAAAATGATGGCCAACCAGAGGTCACCGCTCTTGACCAAAAAGAGAAGAGCTGTCGCCAAGACACCGGCATAGCAAAAGAACAGGAGAAACCGTTTCTTTAGAGCGTTGTGATCGGCGATAGCTCCCAGAACCGGTGCGCAGACGGCCACCACCAGCATTGAAAGCGAGACCACGTAGCCCCAAACCGCCGAGGGAGCGATCCGGCCTCCGAAAAAGGAGACTCCGTCAGGACCGACCACCACCTGAACGAAATAGACATTAAAGATTACGCCGGCCAGTGCAGTGAAGTAGGCAGAGTTGGCGAAATCATAGAGAGCCCAGGCCCAGATCTCCCTGGGAAAAGAGGTGATTTTCATTTGCTGGGTGGCCTGGAGGGCCTCATCTCGATTCGGCTGGTCAAACACCGGGAATCGCGGCTGAGTGTTTCCACCACGACTTCGGCCACATCCTCAGATGACAACTTCCAGGAGTGTCTGCCCTGGTTGTCACCAAAGGCTGTGTCCACGCTTCCCGGCATGATGTAGGCCACCTGGATGTCATCATGCCTGACCTCCTGCATCAACGCCTCGCTAAATCCGGTCAGTCCAAACTTTGAAGCATTGTAGGCAGCCCCCTGGGGAAAGGCGTTCTTACCGGCCAAGCTCCCAATGTTGATAATAAATCCCCCGCCGCTCTTCTTCATCTCCGGAATGGCAAAGCGACAGCCAAAAAACACTCCGTCGAGATTGGTGGCTAAAACATCCCGCCATTCCTGAACGGACATCTCTTCCACTTTCTTAAAGAGCCCAATTCCTGCGTTGTTGACCAGAATATCTATACCTCCAAGCTTTTCCACACAGTAGTCAATCAACATCGCACACTGGTCCGCTTCACGCACGTCGCACTGCTTTCCCTCTACCAGACTGGTTGTCTCCTGCCTCAACTTCTCAACTGTCTGCTGGACGTCTTCCTGACTGCGCGAACTGATCACCACGCTCGCCCCTTCTTTGATCAAGGCCCGAGCGACAGCAAGACCTATACCCTTAGTGCTTCCCGTGATGACTGCTCTCTTACTCTCCAACTTCATTGCCGGGCACCTCGAAATGTTTTCTCAGAACTTCTCTTGGCTCTTTTGAATTCCTGCTCCAAATTTTCAATCATCTCGGGCAATCTGCGGTAGAGACCTTTGAGCTTGCGGCGGCCATGATTGGCGATGGAGTAAGCGGTCAGCACTGGAAGAGCGACCGTCGAATCCAGGTAACAAACAACGGCATCGGGCAAACTATCCGGATCGACCTTTCCCCAACTGACCGCCTCCCCGGGAGTTGCTCCCGACAGTCCACCACTGTCAGGCCGGGCGTCGGTTACCTGCAGGTAGTAATCGTGACCTTTCTCCTCGATCCCCAGGATTTCCCGGATTTGAGGCTCCGTCTGCAGGATAAAATTCTTGGGAGACCCACCTCCTAAAATCCAAACAGCACTTTTTCCGCCCGATCTCTTGGCCTCCAGAACGATAGCCGCTGTTTCGTTGACGTCGCGGTTGACGTCCAGAGACAGCTTGTTGCCCTCAAGGGCCATGGCCGCGATGTTCATTCCGATCGAGCTGTCTCCCGGAGAAGAGGTATAAACCGGCACCTGGCTGCGGTAGGCTGCCGCCAGTAAGGATTTTTCCTCGACACCCAGCATCTGCTCTCTCTCCGCCAGATACTTCCCCACTCTGTAATGAAACTCCGCTGTGCTCATCTCCTTTTGAAATTCCGGAGCGGCAATGACTTCACGAAGGAACCGGTCCGTGGAGAGCAAGACCTCGTAGTCAAAAAAAATATCGTAGATTCGAACCACTCCCTCCTGGCGGAGAATCAGATCACTTGTTGCAGCATTTCCGCGATGCAAGTCCAGGCCAATGGCAAAGTGAATATCATGATATAAATTGGCACCCGTGGAAACGATCCAATCAACAAAGCCCCATTGAATTAGAGGAATTAAACACGATATTCCCAATCCGGCAGGAGTCAAAGCACCGGTCAAACTGACTCCGACAGTAACACCATCGGCCAGCATCTTTTCCACAAGCAGGTGGCAGGCTTCCCGCAAACGAGCTGCGTTGTATGCTTCGAAAGTTGAGTCGACCAGATCGGTAATGCTGGTCTTCTGATCGATGGGTCTGGGCTCGATTTTCCTTCCCTGCAGATACTTACTCATTTCTCGTCTCAGTTACGGGGCGTCACTAGAATCGTGAACAAAGATCCCGCACAAAAGGAATCAGATTGAGCTTCCCGGAGACTGTTTTGGTCCGCTCCCGGAGTATAGCAAATCACCTATCACTCTTATATGATGAGAACCTATGGCAAAGCTATTCCCATTTCATGGTTACCGTTACAGTTCCGAGAAGATCGAGAGAATGGCAGACGTTGTTACCCAACCCTATGACAAGATCTCGCCGGAAATGAAGAAACACTATCTGGACAAACATCCTTCCAACATCGTTCGCGTGATCAAGAATCCTAACTACGGAGAAGCTGATGAACACTTGACCCAATGGATTCAACAGGGAGTCCTGAGGAGAGACCAGGCGCCCTCTTTCTACCCTTATCAACAGACGTTCGAGTCCGAGGGGCACACCTTTTCCCGACTGGGCGTCATCGGACTACTCTCTCTGGAAGATGCCGATTTGGCTGTCAAAGGACATGAAAGAGTGATGTCCGATCCGCTGGAGGACAGATTGAATCTCATTCGTTCAACACAGGCCAACGAAGGACTTATTTTCATGCTTCACGCGGATCCCAGCATGAGGGTTGACCGCCTGCTCTCCGACTTCACGAACAACTCGGATCCAGTAGTCACTGTCGAGGATGAGCATCAGGTCGTACATCAAATATGGGAGCTTTCTGATGGAGATGTTCAGGTGCCGATTGCCGAAGGTCTGAGGAACAGCACCTTTTACATTGCCGATGGGCACCACCGTTTCCGGACTTCGCAGCTCTATCTTCAGGAATGTGAGGAAAAGGGGTGGCAAGCTGGAGCTGTGGAAAGCTTTGACAAACGGATGATCGCCCTCTTCAACATGGAAAGCCCGTCACTTAAGATCCTGCCAACCCACCGCGGCATTCGCAACCTAATCGATTTTGACCCGGAGGATTTTCTTTCCAAGTTGGAGTCCTTCTTTCACGTTCAAAGCATATCGAATTTCGAGGAGCTTGAGTCTTCTATGCAGGGGAACGGCATACTCATAGGATTGGTAGTGCAGGATGGCCGCAACTGGTTTCTGCGCCTGAGAGACACAGTGGACAGCAGCACCTCGTTCATGCCCGATATTGAGGGTCCGGCCAGGCAACTTGATGTCAATGTCCTGCATGAGGGCATACTCAAGCCGGTTTTGGGAATTGGCCAGGAAGAGGTGGCCAGTCAGGAGTATGTCGACTACTTTCGCAGCCGAAAGGAGTTAGTGGACAGTTTGAAGCAGGGACAACACCAGCTTGGCTTCCTCTTGAATCCGACCACCCTGGAGCAGGTTCGCCAGATCTCTGAGAGAGGGGAGAAAATGCCTCCCAAATCCACCGACTTTTATCCCAAGCTTCTAACCGGGCTGGTGCTGATGAAAATGGAGATCAGTCAGTGATCGCATGTGATCTGGTCGCTTGAACCGGGATAGAAGAATGCGGACTAACCCTACCGTCCATAGACTCCTCTGCTCGGCAATCTTACTAGCCCTGGGTGCCGGATCAGTCTTGGGAACTCCGCGACAGATCTCTACCTCTGGTCCGTCGGACAGCTACCGGGTAGGAGACACGATTGATCCACTGACCTTTGTACTCGATCGTGACATGCAGGTTGTCCGACTGGTCGACTTGATTCGTCCCTCCACAGCTCTAGCCGTGCTGATCGTTTTTGGCGGTGCCGTGAAACAGGTTCCCCGAGGTGCCTTTCGCGGCAACCTCTGGTGTCTCGACAGCTTTGACGACTTGGGAGTTCAGCGAGCCCTTGTCAGCTTTTTCCAGGATAAAGCCGTTCAGTTCATCCCGGTGGCCGTTCCTCCCGTCTACGACCCTGCATCCTACGGCTATGCTGAGAACATCTTTTTGGGAAAAGCGGAGAATTCACACCCGTTCCGTGACGAAACCCGATCCTTCATCGATGCCACCGAGAAGGAGGTAAAAGCAGGAATGCTCCCTTTTGCGCAGGTTTACTACGATTCCAAGTTCTACCTGGGCCACTGGCCGGACAAAACTCAGCAAGCTGATCACCCATGGCAGGGAAGACTGAGGTGGTTCCTGGATCGACGACAGTATGGCACCCCCATCTTATGGCTCTTGGGT
>JAUXKG010000118.1 GCA_030624355.1 Acidobacteriota bacterium | reverse complement strand
TCTCGATGGTTCCATGTCCGGAAATCATTATCACGTACAGAGCGGGAGATCTGTTCTTGATTTCACTCAGGACCTCCACCCCGTCTTTCCCCGGAAGCCAAACGTCCAGAAAGACCACATCGTATCTTTTCTTTTTCAGTTCCCGCAGACAGGCTTCCCCGGAAGAGACGCTATCAGTCAAATACCCCTCGTCCTGCAATATTCCCTGAAGGGAAGCGCAGACGTTCTTTTCGTCATCAACGATCAGTATGCGAGCGGCCATGATTTTTCCTGAAGCACAAACATCATCGTATTTATAAACCGAGGCACTAAGCTGGAAGTTCCATGGTAAATCGGGTTCCCCGCGGCAGGTTCGGTTCGGCGCGAACAAACCCTTTGTGTTCTGAAACAATCTGACGAACAATGGCCAGTCCCAGACCGGTGCCTTTTTTCTTGGTAGAAAAGTAAGGAAGGAACAGATGTTCGTAATCCTGGGGAGCGATCCCATTGCCGTTGTCTTCGATCTGGATGGTGATCGTTTCACGGCCTTCGTTCAGGTGAGTGCGAACCAAGATCCTTCGACTCACTTGTGATTCCGCAAGGGCATCCAGTGAATTGTCGATCAAATTAATGAAGACGCGCTGCATCTGTTCCCGGTCCACCTTGATCTCGCCAATTCGGGAGTCGAAGATTTTCTGAATTTCCACCTTTTTCAAGCTGCCGTCGTAAAGAGCCAGTGTCTCTTCAATTAATTTATTCAGTCGAACCGGAACAGGCTTGCAAATGGGCAGACGAGCGAATCGTGAGAATTCTTCCACCAGCGTCCTGAGAATGTCGGCTTCAGTGGCAATGATCTGCATCGCTTCGCCGAGCAGTCTTTGAAAGTCGAGGATCTCCTCTGAGGACGCATGGTTCTGCACGACCTTTTCAAACCGCTTGTTGACCCGCTCTGCAGAAAGTTGAATCGGCGTGAGCGGGTTCTTGATCTCATGCGCCAAACGCTTGGCCACCTCCTGCCAGGCAGCAAATTTCTCCGCTTTGATAAGCTCCGTCAAGTCATCCAGCACGATCAGATACTCGGCTTCATCTTTCAGGGGCACCGGATTGGTAGTGATGGTTGCAGCCACGTGCAGCTGCCTCCCTTTGCGCTTGAAGGTAATTTCCTTGCGGTAGGTTCCGTACAAATGAGCCCGCTTCTTCAAGGTGAGGAACTCCTGGTACAAAGAGGGGTCGGCCACCTGTGGAATTGACCTGTTCAAGATGTTATCCCGACTCACCTGCAATATTCTCAAAGCCGCTTCGTTGACGGCATGAATGACGCCGGCCTCATCGATACTGATCACTCCGGTAGCAATGTTTTGGAGTATGGTTTCGATATAGCGACGCCTTTCATCCAAACGGACATTGGTCTCTCTCAGTTCCGCGTTCGCCAATTCCAGCTTTCCTCGATTCTGTTTGATTTCCTCACCCATTTGATTGAAGGAATCGACGAGAATACCGAGCTCGTCCACTGCACTGACATCGACTCGATGGTCGAGATTCCCCTCAGCTAATTCTCGAGAACCCTCCGCCAAGGCCTCCAAAGGAACGGTGATTTTCTTGGCGATATAGGTCCCCAACCACAAAAATCCCAACACAACCGCCAGAGTAGTCACTCCGAGGATGGAGAAGTAGTTGAGCTGGAGTTGACTGACTCCTCCCTTGATGGCTTCATACTTTTTCGAAGCCTCTTCCACCTGAATGGCATGGAAAGTCACGCTTTATGGCACAGAAAAACGACCGAACAAGGCACCCGGTAATGAGCCACTAACGATGACCGGAACACCAACCACCCCGTGATCTACATTGGTCTGACGTCTGAGGAAATAGTATGTCTGTCCGCTCAGGACCTGATTCAGAACCGATTCCAGAGGCACGTTCTCGCTCCAGTCGCCCTCCTGATCGAGAACTTGCCCCTCCGCTCCCAGCAACAGAGCCGCCGCAAAGCCATAATCTCTGCTCAACTGCTCCAGTCGGGCGCTGGAATCCGGGCTGAAATCTTCCATCTGCCGCGCCAGCGACTGAGCCGCTGAAAGCCGAAAGGCCTGGTTCTGTTCGTAGTAACGTCGAGCAATAAGCTGCGAAGAATCCAACAACTGCTCGGACGGAGCACTGAACCACTGCCGAAGATTCTGGTTAATCAACCCGAATGCCAGAAAAGACATAATCAGGGCAGGCACAAGTGAAAAGGTGATCAGGGTGATGACCAGTTTGGTCTTGATGCGACTGCCCGGACGGTTGGCCTGAAATTCAAAGAAAAGCTTGATCAGATTGCGGGCCAAGATGAAAGAGAGAATCAGGACGAGGACGAAGTTGATGGCCCAAACCACAGCCCACAGATTGATGTTTCGGACAAAGTGAGGGTTTCCAACAGAGGAGGGATTCAGGAAAACAACACTGACCAGAAACACCACGACGACGATCGCCAGAAAGGCGGATGTCCAATAGATGTTTCGCAGAAGGCTTTGCCGATTCATAAGCTACCAAGACACAACCCGTGCCTAAGTGCCGTTGCTCCCCGCATTTTAGCATTTTCCCGGGCTTACTACTTCCTCTAGGAGTCTGTCCGAGTCATAGGTGGGGTCGCGTTCCAGTCAGGGATTGCGCAAAGACTCCAGGGCTTCAGCCGCTGCCTCCCTCACCTCCTCGGAGGGATCTTCTTCCGCTACCCGCTGCAAGACTGGGATGGCGGAAGGATCCTCGAGCACCTCCAAAGTGAAGGCAGCCTCCAAACGCACCTCTTCCTGCGCGTCGTTGAAAGCTTCAAAACAGACCGCCAGAATCTGCGGGGTGGGCTCCCAGGTGGAAAGCTCGCCAACAGCAAACGCCCTGTCTTCAGGATCACCGGCATTGAGGGCCTGGTAGACAATTTCCTCCAACTCTTCCTCCACAAACAGGGTTCCATCTCTTTTTCGTGCCTCACTTCCAGAGACATCGGGAAGTCTGAGTCGCTCCAGCGGTTCGGCTTCCCAGCTCCCATGTGAACCGGAGTCAAACACAGCAGGTTCACTGGCTGGGCCCCTAGTCGGATGGTCCGCACCCCCCGCTTCTCCACTCTTCTCAGAACTGCCCAGGAACCCCCAGTACCCACCCAATACCAGCAAGGCTCCAGCCAAGAAATAAATCCATCTTCGAGACATAAGAAGCGATCGAAATGTCTGTCCCCTCTTACCCAAACTGGTCAGGCTCATTCAAGAGAATATCTACCCGGCCTTCGCCTATTTCCCCTCTCTCTGAGCCACAAGCTGGTAGAGCAGGACTCCGGCAGCCACCGACAGATTCAAGGATTCAACCTTCCCCATCATGGGTAAAGAGACAACAAAATCACAGTGCTGACGCACCAGTTGACGCAGCCCGCGGTGCTCGCCCCCTACCACAACCGCCAAGGGCAAACCGGCCTCAACGTCCTGTAGGGAGCTTTTCCCCGTCATGTCCAAGCCCACCACCCAGAAACCCCTTTGTTTAAGATCTTCCAGGGTCTGAACCAGATTGGTGACCCGAACAACCTTCAGATGCATGACCGCACCGGCACTTGCCTTTACTACTGTTGGTGTCAGACCACAGCTGCGACGTGCAGGAATAAAAACGCCTTCCACTCCCGCTGCCTCCGCAGTCCGAAGCAATGCTCCCAGGTTGTGAGGATCTTCGACCCCGTCCAGCAACAGCAGCAACTTCGGTTCAGCTTCAAGCACGGATTCCAGATCAGTGTACTGGGTTGATCCAATGCGGGCAACAACGTCCTGGTGGTGAGCGGTGGAAGCCTTCTTGGTAATCACTCCATCTGATTCGAATTGGACAGAAACGCCCTGGGCCTTTGCCAACTCAACAATCTTTTGTAAACGTGAACCAGACTTGCCGCGGCTTATCCAAATTCTCTCGATATGAGGTGTCTGCGACCGCAACGCCTCAATCACCGGGTGAACACCGTAAATTATCATCGAAGGTGCTGAAGAAAGGTCTTCACTCTCTCTTTGACTCCCAGAATCGGCACTGGCAAATCCAGCCTTTTGCCGGTCTCAAGAAGGGAGACCAATTTGTCCAACTCCGGCCCGGAACCTCGAGCGGTGAGAGCTAGACGAATCGGATGAAACAGTCCTCTGCCTTTCTGGCCTGTTGCCTTCTTCACGCCGGCAACAACCTCCCGGTAGATCTCCAGGTCAATGTCCTCATTCTTCTCAAGCTGGCGATGAAACTCCTCTATAACCGCAACTGCATTCTTCTGTGAGAGAAGGTCCTGCAGTTCCGCTTCCGAAAGATCGCCGGGGTTATAGTGAAAGACAAGATCGCTCTCACCGACAATATCCTCCACTTTGTCCAAGTGGCTGAAAACGGCTTCAACCACCTCGCCAATCCAGGCCTGAGTTTGGGGCGAGATCTGCGAGTGAATCCAACCACGTTTTCGCCAATAGGGGATGACCAACCGGGTGAGACTCTCGCGATCCAGTCTCTTCAAGTGGTTGCGATTCACCCAGTTCAATTTCTCCAAATCGAAGGTCGCCGGACTGCGGTTGACCCTTCCCAGATCAAACTCAGCGACCAGCTCGTCTAGCCCAAGAATTTCCCGACCTTCCTCGGAAGGAGCCCAGCCCAGCAGGGCCAGGTAGTTGACCATCGCCTCTGGAAGATAGCCCCGCTGACGAAAATCAGCGATCGAAGTGGCCCCCTGTCTCTTGCTTAACTTTCCACCTTCCTTTGCCAAAATCGTCGACAGGTGGGCAAATAGAGGGGGGCTCAGATGCAGGGCCTGGTAAATCAAAATCTGACGATAGGCATTTGAAATGTGCCCTTCTCCACGGATCACGTGGGTCATCTCCATTGCAGCATCATCCACTGCACAGGCAAGATTGTAGGCGGCAGTCCCATCCGAGCGCAGCAGAACAAAGTCTCCTATCTGTTCGCACTCAGCACTCAGAGGGCCGAAAACAAGGTCCTCAAAATCCACACTGCCTTCCCGGATCTTCAGCCTGACCACCGCCTCTTCTCCAGATCCAATCCGTTTCAGAGCTTCCGAAGGAGGAATGTTTCGACACTTTCCCGAGTAACGGGGTGCATTCCCTTGTATCAACTGCCGTTGCCGCTCTCTCTGCAGTTCTTCCGGAGAACAAAAGCAATAATAAGCTTCCCCTTCACTCAACAGACGTGTGACACACTCACGGTGTTGATCCAACCGCTCGGACTGGCGGTAGGGCCCATGACGCCCCCCACAATCGGGCCCCTCATCCCAGGTCAACCCTAACCAGCGGAGATCGTCCATCAACTGTTGTTCAAAGCGCTCCTCCGATCTCGCGACATCAGTGTCTTCGATTCGCAGAATAGATACTCCTTGATTCTGCCGGGCGAAGAGCCAGTTGTAGAGCGCCGTCCGAACGTTACCAATGTGCAGATGCCCGGTCGGACTGGGAGCGAAACGAACGCGAACATTCATAGGAATGCAGTATACAACGGGAGGATTGCCACAGGCAGAGGATCGGAAACCAGACCCTCCGCAGGTCCGTCCCGCTGCAGAGACCAGAGCCCGGATTAAGCATAGGTTGTCGTGGGGTAAGAATATTCTTGTCGGAATCGGTGAATTCAAGTCGACTCCACACTGGAATTGGACTATCATCTTGGGTAGAATTAAGGCTTCGAACCAATAACCATGGTGAAATCCAGCAAACTGTGCTTTCTACTGCTGTTGGTAGGGAGCTTCATTCTTCTGTGCAGCCCATACCTGGTGGCCTCTCCTCTGGGTCACTTCAGCGGACTGGTCAAGGATGAATCGGGCCATCCCGTGCCCAATCTTCTGTTGGCCCTTCTGCAAAGATCGGCCGATCAGGCCTTGCCCATTCTGGCCCGCTCGGACAACCAGGGGAAACTCCACTTCAGAGATATCCAAGCTGGGGATTACGAGTTACTGGTCAGGAGCTCAAGGTATCGTGGTCCGGACGAAACTGTCGAAATCTTGCCAGGTCAGACCACCGTCGTCACCCTGATTCTCCAACAGCTTCTCCACCTCGATTCCAGTGATGAGCAAAACATCGGAGTCAAGGCCCTGCTGCGAGGCACTGATGAACGGCGGCTGATTTTTCGTGGGCTGCCTGGTCAATCCGGTCAGGGCGATCTTGGATCAGCAGCTTGGAGGCCCCGGAACGCGGTATTCGAGGTCTACAGCAGCTCAGGAGTAAATGGCGATTACTTGGTGTCTCCAACAGATTCCGCCAGGGGGATGGTGAGCAATTTCGCCGTCGTGGAGTCCCTGGGGACGGAGGCCAGCTACGTCTTGGCAGGGCAGTTAAATTCAGGCGAAGACTCACTGTGGCGTCTCAAAACCTTCCTCGACTATCCAACCAGCGATTCCCATTCCCTGAAGCTCTCGATTGGCTACTCCCGGATGAGCTTTGACCAGCCCAGCATGTCCCTGCTCAACAACCCCAATCTGCTGGGAGAAAGCCCTGAATTCACCGGAGCCCTGGGGACAACCAAGGTTTTGACTCTGGGCTTTGAGGAGAGTTTTCATCTGAGCAAATCGCTTTCCCTACTGTGGGGATTGGAAGTGAATCAAATCCAGACGAACCGAGGCCATACCGTTGTCAACCCCAGCGCTGAGCTCTCTTATCTGCCGACTTCACAAACTCGGGTCCGCTTCCTGGCGGCTTCCAGACGCCCCACCCAGACCGGCAGCTTGATGCTACCCGGTGGCGAGGTGATCAGCTTGAATGACTCGGTTTACCTCTCGAAGGTGGATGATCAAGTCGGTATCGGTACCTCGCGCTACTACCTCAGCAGTGTGAGTTACAGTGTGACTGGAGCGACTGAGGTTGAACTAGCCGCCTTCACCAACCGCTTCTTCGGTCCAACGACTCCTTTTTTGGCGGGTTTTCCTGGTAAGAACGAGATGCAGGTGCTACACCTGAGCGACGATCAGGCCAACAACCACGGCTACCGGGTCACGGTTCGACAGAGATTGTTCGACCGACTGACCACATCCGTTTCCTACATTCGGGGCGTCGCAGCCGGTGTGGATCCAGACAACACTATTCTGCTTCTGGGAGAGACCAGTCTGGAAGGTCTGATTGGACAGGACAGTTACCGAGCGTTTTCCACCGCAGTTGAAGCCTATTTCCCCCATTCCCGGACCCATATCAATGCGCTGCTGAAGTTCGTTCCCGGCGGTGATCCCATACCGACTCTGGATGGCTTCTCCGACACCTACGACACCGGCAACCAGGGAATCAATCTGTTCGTGAGACAAATGGTGCCGGTACCCGGAGAGTTCTTCAGCCTGGTGGGCTTGGACTTTCT
>JAUXKG010000058.1 GCA_030624355.1 Acidobacteriota bacterium | reverse complement strand
GCTCGATTTCGTGTGGCCGTCGACACGGTCGTTCTCCGAGTAACCGTGACCGATCCTCTGAACCGGTATGTACTGGGGCTCGAAAAGGACCATTTCAAAGTCTATGAAAACAAGGTCGAACAGCCTTTGACTCACTTCTCATCTGACACTGCTCCGGTCAGTGTTGGAATCATTATGGACATCAGTGGTTCCATGGGTGACAACATTTTGAGTGCACGGACATCGGTGGTTCGATTTCTCGAACAGGGAGACCCGGCTGATGAGTACTTCCTGGTCACCTTCAACGAACACAGTGTTCTGGTCCAGGACTTCACTTCTCGAAGTGAAACCATCCGTAACGAAATCTCTTTTGCCAACCCTGAGGGACGCACGGCACTTTACGACTCCATCTATCTCGGACTCGAAAAGATCCGCAGTGCTCGCAATGAAAAAAAAGCTCTGATTGTCATCACCGACGGAGAAGACAACAGCAGCCGCTACACCTTTAGTGAGTTGAAAGACTTCGTCAAGGAATCCGACGTTCAGATTTACGCCATAGGCGAACGGGGGGAGATCGGTTACGGACGAGGCGTAATAGCGGAAATTGTACGGTTGACCGGTGGCCGGGCCTTTTTCCCCAACGATTTCAAGCAATTGGATTATTTTTGCGACCTCATTCACACCGAGCTTCGCAACCAATATCTTCTGGGTTTCAGTTCCACCGATCGCGACTTTGACGGCAAATGGCGAAAACTCAGAGTTCGCGTCAATCCACCCGAAGGGATGCCCCGCTTGAAGCTCAGGTCCAAGGAGGGCTATTTTGCTCCCAGAAGATAGCCTGGTTGTTCTTCCCCTTTCCGATCATGTCCTTTCTCTGAAACGGATACTTCCAGCAATCTTGCTCTGCCTTCTTGCGCTTCCCCCCACCCTCTCTCAAAACACCTCTGATCCACCCCTCGCCCCTGAGTCTGCAGACCCAACTTCCCAGGAAAAAAGCGGACCAGTACAGTTTCGGACCCGGGTGGATCAGGTAGTGATTTACGCCTCGATCTACGACCGGAAAAACCAATTGGTGTCGGGTCTACCCCGCGAAGACTTCACCGTTTATGAAGACCGCGTTGAACAGGAACTCACCTATTTTGGCCAGGATGACGTTCCTTCCACGGTGGGGATGGTCATTGACAGCAGCGGAAGCATGCGAAACAAATACGAACTGGTTAACGAAGGTTCCGAGCTTTTCCTGTCCATGAACAACCCCCTAAACGAACTTTTCCTGGTCTCCTTCAAAGGCGAAGCTACCTTGGAGGAGGACTTCACCCAGGATGTGGAAGATATCGAGGACGCCTTATTCAATATCATCATCTCCGGAGGCACTGCGCTGTACGATGCTATTTTCCTGGCTGTTGACAGAGCCCGTGAAGGCAGTGAGCTCAAGAAAACAGTCATTGTCTTCACTGACGGTGAGGACAGAGATAGCTACTACACACTCGAAGAGCTGCTGGAGAAAATTCGAGAAAGCGATGTGCAGGTCTACGTGATTGCCTTCCTGGACTTTGAACTCTCCAATCGCGGAGGCTTCTTCGGGGTATTCAGCTCAGATCGGGAAAAGGTGCAGGACAAGATCAGTTCCATTGCAGACCACACTGGTGGAAAAGCCTTCTTCCCAGAGCAGATCGGCCAGCTCAAGGAGATCTTTCGGTCCATTGCTTATGAGATGCGCCATCAGTATCGCCTGGCCTACATCTCCAGTAACCCCGCCCAAAACGACGACTGGCGAAAGATTGATGTGGTTCTCAAGAACGCCAAAACACGCGGACTGAAGGTGCGAGCCAAGAAAGGCTACTACCTTGCCGGGAAAAAAACTTCCGGCACCCAATAATCCCTGACAGGATTGACTTGGAGCCCGATGGCCACCTATCCTTCTTGGAATGACAGATTTTAGTACGGAGAAGATCTGGCGGAACGGGGAGTTCGTCGATTGGGGCCAGGCTACACTGCACGTCACCACACATGCTCTGCACTATGGTACCGCCTGGTTCGAAGGACTTCGTTGCTACAAAACCTCGCGCGGTTCCGAGATATTCCGCCTCTCTGAACATGTCGATCGTCTCTTCAACTCCTGCAAGATCTATCGGACTGAAATTCCGTTCTCCCGTGAAGAAATTCAACAAGCCATCCTGGAGACGATCCGAATTAACAAATTGGAACACTGCTACATCCGACCCCTGGTCCTTCGTGGTACCGGCAGCATGGGACTTGATCCACTCAGTATTCCCATTGAGTGCTTCATCATGGTTTGGGAATGGGGCCGCTACCTGGGAGAGGAAGCGCTGAAGAAGGGCGTGGATATTTGTGTGTCCAGCTGGTACCGGGCAGCACCCAATACCTTTCCCGCCATGGCCAAAGCGGCCGGCAACTACATCAGTAGCACGCTCATCAAAATGGAAGCGGTCCTGGACGGCTTTTCCGAAGGAGTGGCACTGGATGCTCATGGCTACGTCAGTGAAGGCAGCGGTGAAAATATCGTTTTGATCCGCGATGGAGTTCTGTACACTCCCCCTGTCAACAGCAGTATCCTGCCGGGCATTACTCGAGACACCGTTATCACCCTGGCCAGAGAACGTGGCTATACGGTCATAGAACAAATCATTCCCAGAGAGATGCTCTACCTGGCCGACGAAATTTTTCTCACTGGAACTGCGGCGGAAGTCACCCCTATTCGCTCTGTCGATCACATCAAGATTGGCCAGGGAGAACGTGGCCCCCTTACCGCCCAGATTCAACAAGACTTTTTTGACTACGTTGAAGGCCACGTAGAGGATCGCCATGACTGGATGACGACGGTTTACAGCAAGAATAGCGTCCGCACTCGCTGAACATCTAAGCCAGAGCCCGGATTATGTCCAGATCTTTCCTTCCGCGGTCTGCCGTTTTATTCTTAAAATCCCACAACCGAATGCCGGAGAGTTGAGAAGTGTCCCTGCTGCAAGAAGGTGAACTCTATGCACGTGCTCTTCGTCTACTGACCAGGCGGGATCATAGTCGCCTTCAACTTCGACGCAAACTCCTTCGCAGCGCCCCGACTGAGATCGTCGACCAGGTACTCAGCCGACTGGAAGACAATGGCCTCTTGAACGATCAGGCTTTCGCTCTGGCCCGTGCCCGCCATCGACGTCGCGACAAACTCTGGGGAAATCTGCGAATTGTCAGAGATTTAAAAAGCCTTGGGATCGATGCTAAAATGATCCAAAGTGTTTTAGATGAAGTAGAGAACGAGCAAAGACAAATAGACAGTCTGCAGGAGTCCGTTCGAAAATGGGTGGAACAGTCAGGGCAGCCCACCACTGTCTCCCAGCTGAAAAAGCTCTACGACCGCTGTTTTCGGCTGGGCTATGAGGCTGGACCAATAAGGGAACATCTGAAATCTTACTTCGAAACAGTGGAATGGTCTGAACAAGATAAACGAGAGACTGATGACAAGTTCGAGTGAAGTCCGGGAAGCCTTTCTGAGCTACTTTGAGGACCGGAAGCACAAACGCATCCGGAGTGGCCCGCTGGTTCCTGAGAATGACCCGACACTGCTTTTTGTCAATGCTGGAATGAATCAGTTCAAGGATGTTTTTCTTGGTCTGGAGAAACGCAACTGGAAGAGAGCTGTAACCAGTCAAAAGTGTATGCGTGTCAGCGGCAAACACAACGATCTGGAAACGGTGGGCCGCACAGCGCGCCATCACACCTTTTTCGAGATGCTCGGCAACTTCTCCTTTGGTGACTACTTCAAGAAAAAGGCCATCGAGTATGCCTGGGAGTTGTGCACTGACATATACCAGATTGCACCCGATCGCCTTTCTATTACGGTCTTCCAAGAAGATGAGGATGCTCTGACTATCTGGAGAGATTACATTGGTATTCCGGAAGCCCGTATCTGGAAGATGGGTGAAAAAGACAATTTCTGGTCTATGGGTGATACCGGACCTTGCGGCCCCTGCTCTGAGCTTCACTACGACACGGGAACCAGTCCTGCAGGTCACACTGACTGCTCACCCGAGTGTGACTGTGGACGTTACGTAGAAATCTGGAATCTGGTCTTTATGCAGTTTAACCGAACTTCTGACGGACAAGTCATCCCTCTGCCCTCCCCTTCCATCGATACCGGAATGGGCCTGGAGCGAATCAGCTGTGTCCTGCAGGGTGTTCAGAGCAATTACGACACCGACCTGTTCCGTCCCATCATCGCAGAAGCCTGTCGACTGACATCGGTGCGATACGGAGACAATTCTGAAAACGATGTGAGTCTACGTATCCTCTCCGATCACAGCCGGGCCTGCGCCTTTCTGATCGACAACGGTGTTATTCCTAGCAATGAGGGTCGTGGCTATGTTTTGCGGAAGATCTTGAGACGTGCAATTCGACACGGTCAGAAACTGGGCATGCAGGACCCTTTCATTTTTACACTCGCTGCTCTGGTTTCGGAGCTGATGAGCGATGCTTTCCCGGAATTGAAGCAGAGCCGTGAGTACACAGCGCAGATCGTCAAACTCGAGGAGGAACAATTTAGTACCACCTTGAGCCACGGTATGCAGATCCTGAATGAAATCTGTGAAACCGCTTCTAAAGGAAAGAGCACTATGCTTCCTGGAGCTGAACTCTTCCGACTCTACGACACCTATGGTTTCCCCTTAGACCTGGCCCAGGAGATTGCAGATGAGAGAGGGTTCGAAATTGATGAAGCCGGCTTCTATGCTGAAATGGAGAAACAGAAGACCAGAGCGAGAGCCAGCTGGAAAGGCGGCGACAAAGAAATTAAACCTGTTTATCAGGAGCTCGTCGAGCGGGGTCTGGAGACGGAATTCAAGGGCTATGACCAGATGATTCCTGTACCCGGCAAGGTCCTGGCCATCGTTCAAGGGGGCACACTGGTTTCCAAGGTAGGTGCGGGAGAGACGGCGGATGTCATCCTCGACCAGACTCCCTTTTATGCAGAGGCGGGTGGCCAGGTAGCCGATCGGGGAGTCATTGAAAACGAAGCTTTTCGCGCTTCGGTCGACCAAGTGTTCACGCCGGTCTCAGGAGTTCGGCTGCACACCATCCGCGTGGAGCAAGGATCCTTACAAACAGACGATACGGTCACCTCCTCCATCTCGACAGCCGACCGCATCAGCACCGCTCGAAATCATACTGCGACCCACCTTCTTCACGCTGCCCTGCGTGAAGTTCTGGGCCAGCATGTCAAACAGTCCGGATCTCTGGTAGCTCCCGATCGCCTGCGTTTCGACTTCACTCATTACAAATCCCTTCCTGATCACGAGATTCGGGAGATAGAAACGCTGGTCAACCTGAAAATCCGGGAAAACATAGAGGTTCAAACACGGGTTAGCGACCTGGAGACGGCTATCCGGGAAGGAGCCACAGCCTTGTTTGGTGAAAAGTACCAGGAGCAGGTGCGGGTGGTGGAGATTTCCGAATTCAGCATGGAGCTGTGTGGAGGAACCCACGTCTCTCGCACAGGTGATATTGCCCTTTTCAAGCTGGTCAGCGAGAACAGTATCTCTGCAGGAGTCCGCCGGGTCGAAGCCATCACCGGAGAGTCTGCCATTCAACAGTTTTTCGATGACGCCTCCCTCATTCGACAGCTTTCCGATGAACTGCACGTCCAAAAGAAGGATCTTTCGTCGACAGTTGACAGGATCGCTCGGGAGCTCAAAGAAGTCCGAAAAGAGTTGGATGAAACACGTCTCAAGTTGGCTCAGCGGGACAGCGGAAATGTCTTGGAGTCGGCTCGCGAAATCAAGGGAGTTCAGGTCCTCTCACAGAAAGTAGAAAGCATGGATCGCAACGCTCTTCGCCAACTGGCCGACCGTCTCAAGAACCAGCTCAAGACAGGTGTCGTTGTCCTGGGAGCTCCCATCGATGGAAAAGTAGGCTTAGTCGTTATGGTCACACCGGACCTGACCGACCGAATACAGGCTAGCGACTTGATCCGCAAGATTGCGCCCATCGTCAAGGGCGGCGGCGGCGGTAAACCAGATATGGCCGAGGCGGGCGGAAAGGATCCGTCACGACTCAATGAGGCCCTTGAACAAACCTATGTCTTGGTAGAAAAACTCTTGTGATGCCTGCCGACGGTGATTCAGGGCCTCCCTCTCTGCGCCAACTCACTCTGCTTTTCTTGAAACTGGGATCTGTAGCATTCGGCGGACCTGCATCCCATATTGCCATGATGGAAGAGGAAGTGGTTGCTCGCCGGAAGTGGCTGTCTCGCCAACAGTTCCTGGATTTGATCGGCGCCACCAACTTGATCCCGGGTCCCAACTCCACCGAGATGGCCATTCATATCGGTTACATAGTACGCGGCTGGCGCGGACTGCTTTTGGCTGGCGTCTCCTTCATCCTCCCTGCCGCCCTGATCACCGTGGGCTATGCCTGGACTTATGTGACCTACGGAACCCTTCCCCAGGTGAAACCCTGGCTGATTGGAATTCCACCTGCCGTCATTGCCATTATCGCTTCAGCCGTTTTTCGCCTGGGCCGTGCCTCCATAAACAACCGAGACTTGCTAATCCTGGCTCTGGCGATCGTGGTAGCTGTCCAATTGGGTGTTGGTGAGATCATTGCTCTTCTGGTGGGAGGCCTGGTTGGAATGATTTGGCTTCGTTGTGCCGATAAGCTAAAAAGCCGATCCAGCCTGGTCATCCTGGCCCTGATAGGAGCCCTCTCCACGATCACGGTCCATGGCGCAGACGGCTCTTCAAGGGCCGCTGCATCGCTGTGGAGTCTGGCCCTCTATTTCATACAGATCGGCAGTGTCCTGTTCGGAAGTGGTTATGTGTTGTTTGCCTTTCTGGAAGGGGGACTCGTGAGTCACCACGGGTGGATCAGCCAGCAACAGCTTGTGGATGCCGTAGCCGCCGGCCAGATCACTCCGGGACCGGTCCTGAGCACCGCTACTTTCATCGGGTACATCATCCACGGCTGGAGCGGTGCGCTGGTGGCTACTGTTTCCATCTTTCTCCCCTCCTTCATTTTCGTTCTTCTACTCAACCCGGTGATTCCGCGAATTCGAGAAAGCGCCTGGACGGCTGCTTTCCTGGATGCCGTTAACGCCTGCGCTATCGCACTGATGAGTACCGTGGCAATTGAACTTGCCCGCACCAATCTCCACACCTGGCAAAGCTGGATCATCGTCCTGACAGCTTTAATTCTGGCCTTCAAATTCAAGGTAAATGCCATCGTTCTGATACTGGGCAGTGCCACTGCAGGCTGGCTCCTGAACTGAGGCTAGACGATCTTTTTTTCAGCAAAGTTGAGTCTGGCCAGTCTTTTGTGCGAAAATCAAACCAGCCTGATACAGGCTGTAGGGGTGTCAGTCGGCTTTTTCCGTTCGCCGAGCATCTTACGATTATCATGATTGCAGCTTTGCTAGTGTTTGCTCTGTTCTCCACTTCCCTGTTCGCCGGAAGCCTCTATTCCTATATCAATGAGAAGGGCAATCGGGTTTACACTAATATCGGAGTCCGATCCCCCAATCCGGCTTCTTACACTCCATTCGCTGCGTCTGACAGGGGATTGCCCAAATACGCTTCTCTCATACGCACGACCGCCATCAGACACGGCCTGGATGAAAACCTAGTCCGAGCCATCGTAGAGGTGGAAAGCAACTACAATCCCACAGCCGTTTCCCGGAAAGGCTGTATCGGATTGATGCAGCTTCACCCCGATACAGCTAAACGGTTTGGCGTGCGCAACAGTTTTGATCCTGGCGAAAACATCGAGGGAGGAGTCAAATACCTGAATTTCCTCATGAGCAAGTTTGATCGACAGCTGCCGCTGGTGTTGGCCGCCTACAACGCCGGTGAGAACGCAGTCGCCCGTTACGACGGCATCCCTCCCTATCGGGAAACCCAAAACTACGTTCGGAAAGTAACGGCCCGCTATCGATCTTTCGGCGGTCGTTCTACCAGGCACTCACCTCCCCGGCTTCAACGTATTGTTCTGCCGGACGGAAGAATTCTGTTCACCAACCAGAGTTCCAGCATCGCCGGGTCTGACTGAAACCAGATCCAACACACGTCCCTGCCGACCAGTTTACTTTTTCCGTTTGGATGAAATTGTCTTTTCCGGCTTGTATTTCGGGCATGTGTAGAGATGCTTAGGGGGATGACGTAGACCGTCCTTTTCTTGAATTCCACCAACTCCATCCCTCCTGTTCAATGACGCACCAGATTGACAGCCCGCTATTCTATACTGGCCAGGTAGTTGTTAGAGTTGTGCCCGCTGTATTTTTCCGTTTTGCAGCAGGTGGATGCCAAGGATGCAGTAGATGACTTGTCTTCGCCCAGTTGTTACCGTCTTGCTCGTCACCGTCCTGCTGTCCTTCTCTGCCTACGGCCGTAATCGCCAGGCGGCTCGTGAAAGCTACAAGAAGGCACGCGCTTACCACGACCGCTTGATTCAAAACTCCCTGAACACTCGAAGTCTCAACGAGTACAGCCGCGCTCTTTTTCTCTACCGTACTGTGATCGATCAGGATCCCACCTACGGAGCCTGTGATGACTCCCTTTATTCCATTGCCAGTCTCTATGAGGAAATGGCAGAACGCTTTGAGAATGACACCTATCGCGCACGGGCCATTCGCTATTATGAGTTCCTGGCCAAGGAATACCCTTTGACCAAGCACAAGCAGTTGGCCCTCTCACAAGCCGCTCAGCTCAAGCGGACAGCCTCTGAGCTCGACCAATCAGCCCCCCCTGAGCCGAAGACGGAAGCTGCAACGTCAAATCCAGACTGGGCTACGGTATCGGAAATTCGCTATTGGTCCAACGAAGACTACACCCGTGTAGTGATTCAGTTAGACCAAGAGGTGGAATTTGAAAAACACATCTTGTCCAGCCCCAACAGAATCTACTTCGACCTGCATCGTGCTCAATTGAAACCTCACCTGCAAGGAAAGACCTACGATATCAATGACCTGTTCATTAAAGGGGTACGGGTGGCCAGCAATCGTCCGGGAGTCGTTCGCGTCGTTCTGGATTTCGAAAAGATCAACAAACACACCATCTTCGCCCTTTATGATCCTTTCCGCATCGTGACCGACACCCAAGGTGGCAGGAGTGCCACCACGCCTTCCGGTACCAATGAAGTCACCAATGCCGTGGAGGCAGTCATCGCACTGGATCGGGAGACTCCGGACGAGAATGTTGTCGCTTCTCCACCAGTGGTTCCCGTCCCCAACCTGGATGGAACTCGGAGTCTCACCCGGGTTCTGGGTTTGAAAGTGGGTCGTATCGTGATCGATCCGGGCCATGGAGGGCGGGACTCGGGAACGATCGGTCGCAACGGACTCAAGGAAAAAGACCTGGTCCTGGCGGTTTCCCACCAACTCAAGGGATTACTCGAAGAACGCCTGGGCACCGAGGTCGTCCTGACCCGGGAAAATGATCGGTTTATTCCCCTTGAAGAACGAACTGCAATTGCCAACCATCTGAGTGCCGACTTGTTCCTCTCGATCCATGCTAACTCAAGTCGCGACCGCAAGGTCTCAGGGGTAGAAACCTTCTTCCAGGGCTTCACCACCAATCACGACGAGCGCGAGGTGGCCAGCCGCGAAAACGCCAGCTCTCAGAAAAATATTCGGGAACTCGAGGATTTACTCAAACGAATCGCGCTGGGTGATTATAACGAGGAGTCAAGAGATTTCGCCCAGGTCATTCAGGACACCTTCTACTCGAAAATCCGACCGTATCT
>JAUXKG010000363.1 GCA_030624355.1 Acidobacteriota bacterium | reverse complement strand
GTCAGCGGCCTTGCGGTTTTCGGAGCTAGGATTTCCGACGCCCAAAGTGGAGGAGTGGAAGTACACCGACGTAGCGCCCATTGCCCGCACTTCTTTCGCCCCGGCACAGTATGAGCTGAACGGCCTGAAGGCCAGCCAGTTGAACCAGTTGACTTTCGGCAACCTGAACTGTCCTCGACTGGTTTTTGTCAATGGTTTCTACTCTCCGGAATTATCATCGCCTCAGGATTTGCCGGACGGAGTACAGGTGCGCAGCCTGGCGGAGGTTCTCGAGAAAGAGCCGGACCTGGTTGAGCCCTATTTGGGCCGCCATGCAAAATATGATGAACATGCCTTCGTAGCACTGAATACCGCCTCGATCCGGGATGGAGCCTTTGTCTGGGTTCCCCCGGGCACAGTACTGACCGAGCCTATTCACCTGCTCTATCTGTCAACCGCAGCCGCCGAGCCGGTTGTGGCCCATCCAAGAAATTTGATCGTAATTGGCAGAGACAGTCAGGCGGCTGTTCTGGAGGGCTACGTGGGCCTGCAAGAAAACAGCAACTACTTCACCAACCTGGTCACCGAAATTGTGGCGGGTGAAAATAGCGTCGTGGATCACTACAAACTGCATCAGGAGAGCAAGGAGGCCTTTCACATCTCCACCTTGCAGCTGTACCAGGACCGTGGTTCCAGTCTTAGGACCTTCAATGTCACACTGGGCGGGCTCCTGACTCGAAACGAGATAAATGCCGTATTGGATGGTGAAGGTTGTGAATGCGCGCTGGACGGCCTCTATCTGTTGTCTGGGAGACAGCATGTCGACAACCACACCCGGCTCGAACACGCCAAGCCTCATTGCGATAGCCGCGAGATTTACAAGGGCATTCTGGATGGCAAATCAAGCGGGGTGTTTCACGGAAGAATCGTGGTCCGACCTGGAGCCCAAAAGACCGACTCGAAACAAACCAACAACAACCTCTTGCTCTCAGACGAGGCGGTGGTCAATTCTAAACCCCAGCTGGAGATCTACGCCAATGATGTGAAGTGCACCCACGGCGCCACCATCGGCCAGCTTAACGAGGACTCGCTGTTTTACTTGCGCTGCCGCGGAATAGACCGCAAGACAGCCCGCAGCCTATTAATTTATGCCTTTGCTAGCGAAGTGATCAATCGCATCAAAGTTGACTCGGTGCGAATTGAGCTGGACGACTATCTGTTTGACTGGTTGCCCAGGGGCCATCTGGTGAGGGAGGCGGTCTGAGTATGGGAGCTGATCAATCCGTTCTTGGCCCTCCAGCGCCGCCGGGCTCTCTTTCTGACCTGGATGTGCAGCGACTGCGCCAGGACTTCCCCATTTTAAAGGAGAAAATTCACGGTAAGCCTCTCGTCTATCTGGACAATGCCGCCACTAGCCAGAAACCTCGGGCGGTCATTGATGCCATCTCTCGGTTTTATTCAAGCGAGAATTCAAATGTTCACCGGGGCGTTCATCTGCTGAGCCAGCGGGCCACCGAAGAGTATGAAAACGCGAGGATCAAAATACAGCGCTATATTAATGCGGCTGATTCGAAAGAGATCATCTTTGTGCGCGGCGCCACGGAAGCGATCAATCTGGTATCCAACTCCTATGGGCGAAAGCACGTTCAGGAGGGTGATGAGATTGTGGTTTCTGCCATGGAGCATCATTCCAACATCGTTCCATGGCAGATTTTGTGCCAGGAGAAGGGTGCCCGGTTGCGCGTTATCCCTATGAACGATAGAGGGGAATTGCTACTTGAGGAGTATGAAAAACTACTCAACCCCAAGACTCGGCTTGTTGCTGTCGTGCACGTTTCCAACGCCTTGGGCACCATTAATCCTGTCAGGAAGATCATTGAAATGGCTCATCAAAACAACGTGCCCGTGTTACTGGATGGCGCCCAGGCGGCGGCCCATTTGAGGCTGGACGTTCAGGAGCTCGACTGCGATTTTTATGCTATCTCCGGTCATAAGGTGTATGGTCCAACCGGAATCGGAATTCTTTATGGCAAGGCTGATCTGCTGGAGTCTATGCCTCCTTATCAAGGCGGCGGCGACATGATCCGTTCGGTCACCTTTGAAAAGACCCTGTACAATGTTTTGCCCTATAAATTCGAAGCAGGAACCCCGAACATCGCAGGGGGGGTTGGTTTGGGGGCGGCCGTTGGGTATATCGAGCAGATTGGCATGGAGAACATTTCCGTTCGCGAGCAAGAGCTTCTCTCCTATGCCACCGAGCAGGTTTCAACTATTCCCGGCTTGAGGCCTATTGGAACGGCCCGGGAAAAAGCGGGCGTCCTGGCCTTTGTGTTGGATGGGATTCACGCCCATGACATCGGCACCATTCTTGATCAGGACGGCATAGCGATTCGGACAGGACACCACTGCACCCAACCCGTCATGGATCACTTTGGAGTGCCTGCCACAGCCCGGGCCTCCTTTTCCTTTTATAACACCCGAGAGGAAGTGGATGCTTTGGTGCAAGGCCTTCGCAAGGTGAGGGAGGTCTTCAGCTAATGTCTCATCTGGACGAGCTTTACCAGCAGATCATCCTGGATCACAACAAGGCGCCTCGAAACTTCGGAGAGCTGGCCGACGCCAATCGAAAAGCGGAAGGCTACAACCCTCTATGTGGAGACAGGGTGACGGTTTATCTGAAAGTGGAGGATGGGACGATCAGGGATATTGGTTTCCAGGGGTCGGGTTGTGCGATCTCCACTGCCTCCGCCTCTCTGATGACCGAAGTGTTGAAGGGTAAAACTGAAGTGGAGACAAAAGCCCTGTTTGAGGCCTTTCGTAGTTTAGTGATGGGCAAAACGACTGAGTCGGAGTCTACTGAAAAGCTGGGAAAGCTGTTGGCCCTCCAGGGAGTCAGTGAATTTCCAGTTCGGGTGAAGTGTGCCACTCTGGTCTGGCACACGCTACAGGCGGCTCTGCGAGAGCAGCAGCTCCCCGTTTCCTCCGAATAGGCGCGTTTAAAAAGGGGATTTATGAGCGAAGAAGCCAGCCAGCAATCTGCCGAGGGCGCGAGTTCTTCAAGTGAACCGGAAGGACTCCAAGCAAAGGTCATTGAGGCCTTGCAAACCTGTTACGACCCAGAAATTCCGGTCGACATCTACGAACTGGGCTTGATCTACGAAATCGATGTAACTCCAGCGGACGAAGTCTACATCAAAATGACCCTGACTTCCCCCATGTGCCCTGTGGCTGAATCGCTGCCGCCGGAAGTAGAGTCCAAGATTCGTTCCGTACCCGGTGTCAGAGCGGCCTCCGTTGAAGTTGTATGGGAGCCGACCTGGAGCATGGAAAAAATGTCCGAGGCGGCCAAACTTCAACTGGGCCTGCTTTAACCCGCATTTCTCACACTCTCTCTACTGCGGAGCCTCATCCATCCGCCCTGCCTGCGTTTTGCTGCCTTGGGCTTCCTAGTGTCTTGCTTCATAGATACGGTGGCGTTCGTGGCGAGCGCGACGGCGTCAAGTTCGCGAAGCGACAACGACACGATGTCAATGTGCATCATGGAGGAGGAGCGACAAGGAAATTGATGCCGTCCCGCTGCCACCCTTCGGGCTGATGGGGGTTGCGGGCGACCTCTGTGTCGCTCGTCGTCGTCGATGTCCCTGCATCGCCTTCTCCTTGCTCC
>JAUXKG010000227.1 GCA_030624355.1 Acidobacteriota bacterium | reverse complement strand
GGTGTTCCGGTGGAGGAGAAAAGCACTCGTTCCGTTCCCTCCAGGACACACAGTTCGACTCCCTCCAGCGCGGTCTCCAGGCCCCACAGGTAGCTGCCGTTGAGCTCTGCTACCAGGGTGGCTTCTTCCGGCCGGGCCGGGTCGAGTGCCCTGATCAGGAGAAGGTCGAAGGGGTACTCGGTGCGGGATCTGGTGGTCAGCAGGCTGAGATCGGAGCCCAGGTGTTGAACTTCGAGCGCGGTCAATCGGACGGGTGGTTGGACGCTGCCCAGGAGAGGAACTTTCCGGCCATCGGCCTCGACCAGCGCCAATCCGTTCAGGCGCTTCTGCAGATTTTCATCCAGTCCCTCCAGCGAAGCGCCGATGGAGTCGGCCGGTCTCATTCTCATATCGGCGACCAGCATCTTCAGCTGAGCGTCCATCAGTTCGATTCGTCTGAGAATGGCCATGCCATCCAATTTGCTGGTTCGACGCAGCCGCTGCTGGTTCTGCTCGGTGAACTGGCGGGTAACATGGGTATAGGAGAGAACCGCCAGCACGCCGATAGGCAGCAGGGCACAGAGCAGGAAGAGCGTCACAATCCGGCGCCCCAACCTGCTGTGAACGAAATTGGTGTCGATCCGCATCTAAATTCTTGTCTTCCCCTAAAAGTTAGAGGCCAAGCCGATGTAACTTCCGTCATGAGCCCGGATCACATCGTCCTGGCTGACTTTAGTCGAAAGGGGGGCTTTACTGGCTCCGTCCTTGCCCTTGCTATACAGATCATAGCTGGAATTGAGGGGCACCAGGAAGCGGTCCTTGCGGAAAGCCCCTTTTCCCTTGGCCTTGGCGAAGTTGAGATACTCATAGGGATTCCCCCAGGAATCTTCCCTACTTACCACGTCCAGCTCGTCCAGGCTGTCGGGAAGACTGCCTTTCGTGACCTCATGCCGGGTGATCTCGGTCTGCAGGGTGCGAAGATCTGCCACGGAGACAGCAACCTTGGCGGCATCCACCGCCTGAGTGAGTACCGGCATTGACAGGGCCATCAGGGTCATGATGATCGAGATCACGGTGATCAACTCCACCAGCGTCAAGCCCTCGTTCCTGGCCCCCTTTCTCCGGAGAGCCGGGAGCTGGATGTGAAAGTGGTCTTCCGATTTCAGAAAGTGAAGAATGGCCAATAGCTTGCTCATCCTGGTGGCAATCTCAATTTATTCATCTGACCTGTGATTCGGGTCCCGACGGTCTGCTTCTCAACCCAACTTTAATAGTTTAGCACGTCCTGTGCCACTTTCCGGTCGGGCCGAGGACCAGGCATGGTGTAAAGAGTGTAAATAACTTTTTAATAATGGTTTAAGACCACCCAAACGATCTTCGAAATTGAGCGGCTGCCGAAGATTTGGCGCTCAATGTCAACCGGGGTTTACAAGCTTGTTTGTCTGGACAATCTCCCGGCGGGGCAGTGCCCTCCCTCCTGCGTCTGGCTCCTTTTGTGCTAATCTGGCTTCCTGAGGATCAGTCCGGCTCGGAGCCGAAGAGGGATGTAGCGGCCGTGAAGATCGCAGTTTTTTCCGACACCCACGACAACATCTGGAAACTGGAGCGGGCCTTGGGCCTGATGGCGGATGCCGATATCCTCATCCACTGTGGCGACCTGTGCTCCCCCTTCGTGATGAAGCGACTGGGGGAGGCGGCTCAGGGCAGGCCGCTTCATGTGGTGTGGGGCAACAATGAGGGGGATATTAGACTCATCTGCCAGATCGCCGGCCAATACAGTGGGATCCAGCTGCACGGCGAGCTGGCAGAGCTGGAGCTGGATGAACTCAAGCTGGCCGTTAACCACTATCCAGACATTGCCCGCTCGCTGGCAGCCAGCGGCTTCTACGACCTGGTCTGCTATGGGCATGATCACACCGCCTACCAGGGAGCAGTCGGAGATTGTATCCTGCTGAACCCGGGGGAACTGATGGGCTTGAACGGAAAGACCACTTTTGCCTTCTTCGATACTCAATCTCGCCAGATCGAATTCGTCGAGGTGAGGTAGCCCCTTTCCTTTCAGTCACAGACTCCGGTCAGCTGTCAGCTGTCAGCTGTCAGCTGTCAGTTGTTCAGGAGGTCAGGAGGTCAGGGGTCAGCTGGCCAGGTGGAATGCGAAATAGGGTACGATAAGAGCAGCATGACGGGAAACGACTGCCGCTTTTTGAGGGCCTGCAGAAAAGAGGAAGTGGACTGCACGCCCGTCTGGTTCATGCGTCAGGCGGGGCGTTACCTGGCCGAGTATCGAAAGCTGCGCGAAAAGCACACGCTGCTGGAACTCTGCGCCGATCCGGAACTGGCCAAAGAGGTCACCCTTCAGCCGATGCGCCGCTTCGATCTGGATGCCGCCATTATCTTTGCCGACATCCTACTTCCACTGAAATGCCTGGGTCTGGACTTCGAGTTTGCCGCGGGAGAAGGTCCTCGCATTCACCACCCAGTCAGAGGACCGCAGGATGTGGAGCGCCTGAGCGCAGGGGATCCCCGGCAAGATCTGAGCTTTGTCCTGGAGGCGATTCGTCTGGTGCGGGGTGAGCTGAGCCCGAAAGCCGCCCTGATCGGATTCGCCGGTGCTCCTTTTACAGTTGCCAGCTACATCATCGAGGGGAGCTATTCACGCAATTTCCTGCAGACCAAGCTGCTGATGTACAAGCACCCGGAGGCCTGGCAAGCTCTGATGGAGAAGGTTTCTGAGGTCACCCTGAAATATCTGAAGGCACAGATCGAGGCGGGAGCCCAGGCCATCCAGCTCTTTGACAGCTGGGTGGGGTGCCTGCAGCCGGACGATTACCGCGACTATGTCTGGCCTCATTCCAGAAGAATTTTCGAAGGATTGAAAGAGTACTCGATTCCCTTGATCCATTTTGGCACCGGGACCGCCACCTTTCTGGAGTCGATGCAAGAGGCCGGCGGAACGGTCATGAGTGTCGACTGGCGTCTGGATTTGGAGGAGGTGTGGCGCCGTCTGGAGAATAGAGTGGCCGTTCAGGGCAATCTGGATCCAGTGGCTCTTTTCGGAGACCGTTCCGGGCTGGAAAAAAGAGTGGATAGGGTGCTGGATCAGGCTCAAGGGCGCCGGGGCCACGTTTTCAATCTGGGGCATGGCATCTTGCCGCAGACCCCGGTCGAAAATGTTGAGGCGGTGGTTGAGTGGGTGCATGAAAAAAGCAGACGATAATCCGGACAGCCAGACCGCGAGGCTATCATTTAAAGAGGAAGAGGACTGGGATTGCCGGTCAATCGGAACCGACCTGGCGTGGGCCTGGCTGTGCATTCGACGGGGTCGGTTAAACCCTTTTGCCAGCGATTCCATCTATTAGTGGGAGGGGAGATGAAACGGCCACTGGTTCTTCTTTGGCTGATTGGCTTCTTTGGGGCGGCTGCGGGCGAAGTTTACAGTATGACTTGGCCCGAACAAGACGCAAAGTGTCTTGAAGTTACCAGGAATCGAAAGCTGCCGATGAAGCTGAAGACGCGTGGAAAGCCGAAGAGGGCACGGTGGGAACAGGTGGATCGGGTGCTGACCGATCTGCGGGAAGATCTGAAGCAGACTGCCTGTCAGTTTCGTTTCGACTCCCTGTTCAAGAGTAAGGAGAAGCCGCTTTATATTCCCCTGACCAACAACCTGATACGGACTGTTCCCGATGAGACCCTGCAGGGACTGACTGTTTTTTACCAGTCGGGCGAAGCCGCGGGAGAGTATTTGAGTCGGCTGACCCATGAACGCAGTGGCGGACTCTATGCCAGGCGGTCATACACTCTGTATTCATTCCAGTTCAGGAATACCGATGGAGAGATCATGCCCACCACCAAGGATCTGCTGCTGGACAACTTCCTGATTCGCTGGAGTGATATTCAGAACCGTATTGCCATCAACACCCAAGGTGAAGTGCCAAGATGAAACGGGTAGTTCGATCCGTGTGTGGAAGCCTGCTTCTGACCTTCCTTTTTTGGGGTCACGGGTGGGCCCAGAGTCTGTCCGCTGCGGAAACCTATGAGGAGGCCTATGAGAGAGGCTTCCAGGACGGCCAGCAGGCAGGCAGGAAAGATCGCCAGCAGGAGCGCCTGTTTGATCTGGCCAACAAGCAGTCTTTTCAAAGGGCCGATCTTGGCTTTAACGAGTCCCGTCACGACCGTGAAGTGTATCCTGTCGCCTATAGAAAGGGATTTGAAGACGGCTATCAGGAAGGCTACGGGTTGGTGGGCCAGGATCTGTCCTCCCCGGTTTCCCCAGCCGTTGATTCTGTCCGAGACCTTCAAGAATCGAGTGTCATCCTGCCTGCCGGCACCCGTATCAGAGTTCGATTGCTGGATGGCTTGAGTACCCGGCGCAATGTGCGAGGAGACACCTTTCAGGTGGAAGTGGTGGAGGATGTGATGGTGGGACAGCAACTGGCGATCCCTGAGCTCACACTGGGCAATGCCGTGATCGCCAGCCTGAAGCGAGCCGGCCGAATCAAGGGACGGGCTTCCATGAACTTTCGCTTTGAGGACCTGGAATTCTTCGATGGCACCCGGGTTCCCATCGAAGGCCGCATCGTCTCCATCGAGAAGCGGGACGGTCAGGAGGTCAGGGATGAGGAGGGCACGGTGCAGGCCAAAGGCACCAAGTCCAGCGATGCCAGAAAGATGGGGACGTCTTCCGCCCTCGGAGCGCTCATCGGGGTTCTGACCGGAGGGAGACGGGGCGCCGCAACAGGCGCTGCCGTGGGTGCGGCCGTCGGTGCAGCCGGTGTCCTGATCAGCCGTGGCCGAGATCTCAATCTCGACTCGCAAACGGAAATGACTATCGAGCTCGACCAGGACGCAGAGGTTCCCTTGCAAGCTCTCGAACCTTAGCCCGGATAATGCATTAGTTGTCTACTGCAGGGCTGCAATCATCCACGCTGACGGCGTTGTGCTGCCTCAGCCCGGAGTATGCATAAATTCTCTACTGCATCGCGGAAATCACTCGTCCTGACTGTGTTGCGCGCGGTCAGCCTCCTCAGCGTACCCTACAGTACGCTTGC
>JAUXKG010000430.1 GCA_030624355.1 Acidobacteriota bacterium | reverse complement strand
GTTGTTTCTACCTCCTGATTTTCTAGTTTTCGTACAACCGGACGGAACAAACATGTTGTCCAGTCGAATCCCCTATCGCTATCTCCTGGAAGCGGACAGGCACAGGAGGAGGGAAGTAGCCTGGAATGGCCATGTTCCTGAAGCGGCTATGCCTGACCCCCAACAGAAGGAGCAGCGAATTTCTGTCACTGACTTGGAAGTTTTGGCCAGATGTCCATTTCGCTACTACGTCGATCGCCTCGCTCAGTGGAGACCGCTGATTCCCTTGGAGTTTCCGGACCATATGAATCCATTGGATTGGGGAGGCCTGGTACATGCCTGTCTGGAGTATTTGATCCAACCCTACCTGGGTCAGAGAGTGACGCTGCAAGAACTTGCCAAGCAACTGCTGGGGGATAGTGGCGGCCCTCTGAGGAAGGCCGTCGCCTCCTTGCCCAACCGCTTCTTGAGCCGCCTGGAGATTCTTCCCATTCCCTTCCGCCAGGTGGCCATCACCAGACTTGAGACACTCCTGAAGGCCTACTTTGAAGAAGTGGCCAAGGGGGACTGCAGCGGGGATTTTCCGGTTGAACTCGAGCTCAAGCGGCGAGTTCCTTTCCCGGGCCTGGCGGGATTGCGCATCTCGGGTCAGATTGACCGTATCGACGAGCGGGACAATGTTTTTCATGTCTACGACTACAAAAGTGGGAAGTCACCGCCCTCCAAGTTGAGCCGGGACGTCTCTCTTGGATACAAGATCCAGCCTGTTCTCTATCCCTGGATCCTTGCGGAGGGCAGATCGCAGTCGTCTGCGCCAGCCGCCTTTTCCTTTATTTTTTTGGGAGACTCTCCTCCCAGCGAAAAAGCTCTCGACCCTCTGCTGAATGTGGAGGAATTACTGAAGCCGTTTGCCGAAATGCTGGAGACCGGAATGTATCTGCCGACTCCCTCGGAAACAATGAGAGAGTTAGAGATTGAGGGGGCTGATTCCTGTCTGTTTTGTGAGTATGCCTCTCTTTGTCGACGTTTCGATTGGGGCGCCTGTGATCGCTACGTCGATCTGGTCGAGCAAGAACTTTCCTCCCGCCTGCTGTCGATGGGCAGATCTTCCCAGCAAGAGGGGGAGATATGATCCTGGGGAATCTGCCTGACTCCCAGATGAGAACAGAAGCGATCACGACCTCCGATCATGCCTTTGTGTGGGCCAGTGCCGGTACCGGGAAAACCCACACCCTGGCTCTGCGCGCCCTGTATCTGCTTTTGAACGCTCCCTTCCTTCCTCATGGGAGCGGTGAGCGGCAGGGCTTCGTTGATTCGGATTGCTCCCTGTACAGTGCAGCCTCCCGCTCGGAGCGATTGAGGGCGGCACGGGAGACCATTCGTTCCCTGGTCTTGACCACCTTTACTCGCAAGGCGGCCGCCGAAATGCAGACGCGGCTCTATCGCTATCTGGACAGCATAGCCGCGGCTCCCAGCCTTTCCGATCTGGAAGCGAAGTATCTCGATTCAGGGAAGGGTCCTCAGGACACTCTCTTCTGCGAAATTGTGCAAAGCGTTTTGAGGAATCTGACCGCCGAGGGCAGTCGGCACGATTTACCGCTGTTGGAAGGGTTGGAGTTCGGCGACTCGTATCAGCGTCTTCGTGCCGGAGCACAGGCTCTGGGTGAACTGGCGACCGAGCTGCAGATTTCAACCATACACAGTCTGGCTGCCTCAATCCTGCGGCGCTACCCTCTGCAGGCGGGAATCCCTCCTGCAGCTCATTTTGCCCGAGAAGAGGAAGATGATTTGGCCGGAGTCGAGGATCAGGTGGTGGAGCGTTGGTGGCAGCGGGTGGTTCTGGACGATTCCGAAGCTCAGGAAGAACTGGTGAAGCTGCTGGAGGTGGCCCCGGTCTCCCAGATCCGTCACTGGCTCAAACTGAGTTATCAGTTTCCCTGGATTGGCGAGGAGGCCGAAGCTCTTCCTCTGAATGATAAAGAACAGATCGATCAATTGGTGGAGGCAGTTCAGGCCCTAGTTCAGGCTCTTGGAACTGCAACCGGTTCCAGGATTGAGCGAGAACGAATCCGGCTGGATCAGATCGGGCAGCGCCTGGCCTCGGATGAGGCAGGCTGCTGGGAACAACTGTGCCTCTTTGCTCGAGAGCAAAGGCAATACCTGTTTTTGGATCGTGCCAAGACCAAGGGGGTCCAAGAGGCCATCAAGGTGCTTTCCTCCCGGCACGCTCAGTACTTCCAGTCGTGGATCTATCTTTACTCCCCGGCGGCTCGCATCTGTGTTGCCAAACAATTCGGCAAGACCTGGAAGGTGTGGACCAGATTTCTGGGGCGTTTTATCAGCTGGGCCGATGGAGCTGGAATACGGGAATTGGGGTTGATCACCTTTGACGAAATGATCCGCCTGGCTGTCAGACTGCTGGAGGAGAACCCTGGAATTCGCCGGGCCGAACAAGGTCGGCTTCGGGCCATCCTGGTGGATGAATTCCAGGACACCGACCCCTCCCAGCTCCGGCTGTTGCGGGCGCTTCTTGCCAAGGATTCCCAGAGCCAACGTGAAGTTCTCGGTTTCTTCGTGGGTGACACCAAACAGTCGATCTATCGTTTCAGAGGCGCCGATGTTGGGTCTATCGATGATTTTTACCAACACTATCAGAGCTATACGGGCTGTGATCGCTCGCCCGGGGACTTCTATCTGAAGACCAACTTTCGAAGTACCAGACAGGTCATCCGCTTTGTGAACCACTTTTTTGATGAACAGCTGTCTCTTACCGCTGAAAAGGACAACCTGCTTCCCATTCGCACCGATCAAACAAGCCTGCCGGAATGGATCTTGATCGATTCGGACACCGAGGGAATGGACTTTACCGTTGATCAGGCCAGGGAGTACGCCGCCAGCGAAACGCTTCGAATCATCCAGGAGTATCTGGATGATTCGGGAGTGGAGCCTGCTCCCTATCACGATGTCCTGATTTTGGTAAGAGACGG
>JAUXKG010000362.1 GCA_030624355.1 Acidobacteriota bacterium | reverse complement strand
TATGAGGGCCACTTGTCCTGCTCGGAGTTGTTCTCCTGAGTCTCAGCTACCTTGTTCTTCACCGCTTCGTCCGTCATAAGAATGCCAAAAAGGGTAACATTACTGTAAACTCGCTGTCTAGGTCAGTGCCAAAGCGGTTGGAAGGGCAACGTCCGGGCAAAATCTTCTCCTTTTGCAGAGCAGTAACTGTGTTGTTATCTTAATCGCGATGCGCTTACTGGTCCGCTTTTCAGTTTTTGTTCTCTGCTTCCTGCCGGTTTTCCCCGTTCCCCAGGAAAGAGCCCGAATCGACCTGCCCTATGAAGACGGAACCGTCGTCATCGAAGCCGACGAGTTGTTCCGAGAATCCACCGACCACTGGGTGGCAGAAGGAGATGTCATCGTGACCCACAAGGATGGCGTTCTGACGTCGCCGCGACTCGTGTACCACCCTACCACCGGCGAAGTAGATGCCGAGGGACCGGTTGAGTTCACCCAGGACCTGACGTGGATCAAGGGAAGCCGCGCTGAGTTCAATCTAAAAACCGGCACCGGGACCATCCACGACGCCGAAGGCTTCACTGACGAAGAACTTTACGTAAAAGCGAAACAGCTGCACAAGACGGGTCCCGACACCTACACCGCTCAAGATGGGTTTCTAACCGCCTGCGAGGAATCCGTCCCCAAATGGAGTTTTACGGTCAGCACCGGCCACATCAAATTGGGCGGCAACGCCAGCTTCAACCACACCCTGTTCAAAATCAAAAAAGTGCCGGTCTTCTACTTGCCTTTCATGCGTTTCCCCACCGGTGACAAAAAACGCTCAAGCGGGTTCTTGCTCCCCTCCATGGGAAACTCGAGCAACAGGGGTCGACGATTCAGCCAGTCTTTTTACCTGGTGCTGGGTCGAAGTGCTGACCTGTTGCTGCGTGGAGATTATTTCTCGGAACGCGGATTCGGACAGGGACTCACCTTCCGAACACGACCCAATCAGGCGACCCGTCTGGAACTGGACTGGTACGGTGTGAAGGACCGTAAGGATCAAGGGGGAACCAGCTTTGACGGTGTTGGAGAAACAAAACTTCCGGGGGGATTTCGAGCCGTTGCCGATTTCAATCTGGTTTCCAGCTTTGTGTTTCGGCAAGTGTTCTCCGACGATTTCATTACCGCGACCAAGCCCACCGAGAACTCTCGGGTTTTCGTCAGCAACAACTTTCAATCCCGATCCTTTAATTTTCTAGTCGGGCGTGAGGAAACCGTCTTTCTCGACGGCCCCAATGCGGTCATTCGCAACACCCCCACGATCAACTTCAATCTCATGGGCCACAAGCTCTTTGACACTCCCTTTCACCTGGACCTCCGCACAGCGGCGGAGGGACTAAGCCGCAGCGACAGCAACTTTGAAACTCCCGGAGTGACACAGCGTCTGGATTTTTTCCCACAGTTCTATTTTTCGGCTCCTCTGTTTCAGGGCCTGCGCCTGACGCCCAGTCTGGGGCTCAGAGAAACCTTCTACAGCGACAGCCTGCAACCGGAGGGGGAAGAGGACTTCCCGAGCGGTGAGAACATTCACCGACAATACCTGGAGTTGACGCTGGATCTGAAGGGATGGGGACTGTCCAGAATCTATCGCCGTCCCAACGGCAATCGTTGGAAGCACGTGATTGAACCATCAGTCCGCTACCGATATCTGGGCGGTCTGGACAACTTTGAACAGATCATCCGCTTCGACGAGCATGATGCAATCGCCAATACCAATGAACTGGAATATGCCATCTCGAATCAGATCTTCGTCAAACGAAAGACCAAATCGGGAACCGTGAACCATGAGTGGCTCTCTTTCAAGATTGCGCAACGATACTTCTTTGATCCTGACTTCGGCGGAGCCCTGCAAGAGGGCCAGATCAATCAGTTTTTTCCCCTCAACACCCTCACCGGGTTCCCCTTCGGAGGGGTTGGGCGCAACTTCTCTCCGATCACCTCTTTACTCCGATTCACTCCAAAACCGGGCTACAGCTTCGATGTGCGGGGAGACTTTGACCCGAAGTTTCACACCTTTCGCAATTTTTCAGTCACAGGTTTTCTCAACCGCCCGAACTTCTACCTGGGAACAACTTACTTTCTGACCCGGGAACTCGAACCGGGAACATTCAAGACCAATCAGCTACAGGCGCTTGTGGCTCTCGGCAAGATCTTGGAAGGACCTTCCGCTTCTGCAACCTTCAGCTACGACGCTCGCTCGTCCCGATTTCTGACCTACCGAACCCGGGTGAATTACGCCTGGGACTGCTGCAGTGTGTCCCTCGAGTACCAGGGATTCAATGTCGGTGTCAGGCAGGAGCGACAGTTTCGCTTTTCCTTTTATTTGAAGGGGCTGGGCTCCTTCGGGACCATCCGGCGTCCCGAAAGAATATTCTGAAGGAGGGCCGGATGGATTCTTCGATATACCTGTCTCTCGGCTCGAATCTCGAGGATCGGAAAGCCAACCTTGAAATGGCACTGCAGCAACTGCAGACAGAAGAGACTGGGGTCCAGCAGCAATCGTCCATTTATGAGACCGAGCCGGTCGACCGGGTCGACCAGCCCCATTTTCTGAACCTGGTGTGCCGAATTGAAAGTCGACTCAACCCTCAGGACCTGCTTGAACTCTGCCAGCGGATCGAGAACCGGATGGGACGTATCCGTCAAGAGCCTAAAGGGCCTCGGATCATTGATATCGATATCCTGTTCTACGGACCTTTGATCCTTGAACTACCCCATTTGAAGATTCCCCATACGGCTCGGCGCCAGCGAGGTTTGGTGCTGACTCCTCTGGAGGAAATCGCCCCCGAGTTCAGCGACCCGGTCACCGGCAAGCCCATTCATCAACTCCGATCTGAGTGTGCCGACCAATCGAGTGTTGTAGTATGGGATGGCATTTAAGATGGGGAAAAAGGGAAAAAGGAAGCGTCACATAGAGAAACAGCCTCTTCCAACTCAGTCGGACAACCTGCTCCGCGAGTACTTCATTACCATCGTCGTCTGCAGCATCTTCGCCCTGTTTTTGACCACCTACGTCGTTCACCCGATGAGTGTTCCCACCCCTTCCATGGAGCCCACAATTCTGATTGGTGATCGAGTTTTAGTCGACAAATTTACCATTCGAAACGGATTTGAATCCGGTCTGCCCCTGGTCCCGGTGGAGATAGTCGAGCGACAGGACGTCATAGTCTGCAGATCTCCCATCCAACCTGAAATACTTCTGGTCAAGAGGATCATCGGAATGCCCGGTGATCAGTTGGAAATCCGTCACAAGTCCGTTTACATCAACGGCGAACCTCTGGACGAGCCTTATAAGGGACATTCGGACTTCAAGATTTACTCGCGCAGCGAGCAGGACTCACAGCTACAGGGTTTCCAACGCGACAACTATGGTCCTGTGACCCTTCCCGAAGCCAGCTATTTCGTCATGGGCGACAACCGCGACAACAGTCTGGACAGCCGCTACTGGAGCTTCCTACCTCACCGCAATCTGGTGGGAAGACCGCTGTTTATTTTCTGGTCCTTCGAAGATCCTCCCGACGCCCACCTCAAGACCTCCATCCCCGAAATGCTCAAACTGTATGCCGAGCGCATCATCTTTTTTCTAACACGCACTCGTTGGAGCCGCATGGGGCAGTTTGTCCAAT
>JAUXKG010000469.1 GCA_030624355.1 Acidobacteriota bacterium | reverse complement strand
TGGTTTCTCGAATTCCGCCACCTCAGGAGGTTTCCTGAATCGAGGGGGCCAGGAGTTTCTGATCCGAAACATGGGACGGATCGAAACGCTGGACGATCTGAGAAACACGGTGGTAGCTGTAAGGGGATCCGTTCCAGTCTATGTTCGAGATATCGCCCGAGTTCAGTTTGGTCCTGAGGTCAAGCGCGGAGAATCCGCCTACAATGGGCAGCATTCGGTCATTATGCAGATCACCAAGCAGCCAGGTGCCAACACGTTAGAGCTGACAGAGGAGGTGGAGGCAGCCTTGGATGAAATTCAGGCCAGCTTGCCACCGGGAGTGGTAGTGGATCCGGCTGTCTTTCGCCAAGCTGATTTTATTTCAACCGCCGTGGGCAACGTGATTGAGGCACTCAGAGATGCCTCTGTACTGGTAGTCATCGTCCTGTTTCTCTTCTTACTGAACTTCCGAACCACAACCATTACTGTCACCGCTATTCCGCTGTCGTTTTTGATCACTGCGGTGATGATGAAGTGGGTTGGAATCAGCATCAACACCATGATGCTCGGGGGGTTGGCCATCGCCATTGGCGAGTTGGTGGACGATGCCATCGTCGGTGTCGAAAACGTCTTCCGGCGACTGCGAGAGAATCGCCATAAGTCCCAGCCCAAGTCGGCCTTGACTATTGTTTTTCGGGCCTCAAGCGAGATTCGAAATTCTATTGTCTTTGCCACCTTCATCGTGATTTTGGTCTTCATGCCACTTTTTTTCCTGGGCGGAGTGGAAGGACGGCTTTTTACTCCTTTGGGAATTGCCTATGTCGTTTCCATTCTGGCTTCACTTCTGGTCTCACTGACACTCACACCGGTGCTCTGTTACTACCTTTTGGGCCACTCCAAGATCCTGGAGCGACAGGAAGACGGCTGGCTGGTACGACAGCTCAAGCGGGCGCAGGAAAAAGTTCTGGACGTTACTCTGGAGCATCCTGGGAAGATTCTCGTTGGAGCAGGTTTTCTGGTGCTCTTCGCCCTTTCCTTCATACCGATGATGGGCCGGGCCTTTCTTCCCGGCTTTAACGAGGGAAGCTACACCGTCAATGTAATAGCCGATCCGGGTACCTCACTTCCTCGATCGGACCAGGTCGGCAGGTGGGCTGAGGAAATTCTTCTGGAAGTCGCGGAAGTTCGATCAACGGGCCGCCGCACGGGAAGGGCAGAGCTGGATGAGCACGCCGAAGGGGTTCACTACTCGGAAATTGAAGTCACACTGGAGGAGGGTCGCCCTAAGGAAGAAATTGACGCCGAGATTCGTGAAAAGCTGGGGCAGATCCCGAACGTCAGGGTAAACGTGGGCCAGCCCATTTCTCACCGCATCGATCATCTGCTCTCAGGCACCTTTGCCCAGATCGCTGTCAAGATTTTTGGTGAGGACCTCACCGTTTTGCGCTCTCTGGCGGAAGAGGTCGAGGAGGTCATGGGCGCTGTAGGAGGTGTCAGGGATCTTTACATTGAAGCGCAAGAGCCCATTCCCCAGGTACTCATCAAGGTGAACCGGACCCAGGCCGCACGTTATGGCCTGGGTGTTGGGGAAATTACCGAGACACTGGAAACAGCACTCAATGGACGGATCATCACCCAGGTTTTGGAAGAACAGCGCAGCTTTGATGTCTTTCTCCGCCTGGACCATTTCTGGCGGGACAACCTGGAGTTTCTGGATGATCTTTCTGTGGATCTTCCCGCAGGAGGGAAAATCCCGCTGGCACAGCTGGCCTCCATCGAAATGAGGACGGGACCCAACCAGATACTGAGAGAAAATGGACTGCGGCGCATCGTGGTTCAGTGCAATGTGGCGGGAGGGGATCTGGGAAGCGTGGTGGAAGAGATTCGTGACAGGGTGGCGTCCCAGGTGGATTTCCCGGAGGGCTATTTTGTCAGTTATGGAGGTCAGTTCGAAAGTCAGGTAGAAGCCACTCGCTTGATTTTGCTGTTGTCCATTATCTCTGTCACAGCCATATTCGTTCTCCTTTACTCGCATTTTCGGCGAGCCAACTTTGCTCTGCAAATCATGCTCACGTTGCCTTTGACTTTCATCGGGGCCGTATTTGCCATTTTTTGGACTGACGGTATTCTTTCGGTTGCCTCACTGGTGGGTTTCATCACCCTTCTGGGCATTGCCTCCAGAAACGGAATCATGATGATTTCCCATTATCTGCATTTAATGCGGTATGAGGGCGAAATTTTCGACAAGAAAATGGTTGTTCGAGGCACTCTCGAGCGCTTGGTTCCGGTCATGATGACTGCGCTGACTACGGCACTCGGTCTTGTACCTCTGGCCATGTCTCGGGGAGTTGCGGGTAAGGAGATTCTCTACCCGGTGGCCTGGGTTATTCTGGGTGGACTACTCAGTTCCACTCTCTTGAACATGATCGTCTTACCCTCCCTCTTCTTCAAGTTCGGGAGATCGGCCTGCCAGTCGGTTTTGTCTGAGGACCGGGAAGATGAGCGGATGGAAGTGGAACCCGATCCGCTGACAGGCTGACAGCCGTCAGCGGAAATTCTAAATTCTAAATTCTAAATCTGAAACCTGGTACCTGGAAAGTGAGCGGAGCGCGCTCGCGCGCTACTGCCTTGAGCCCAGGTGGTGAT
>JAUXKG010000056.1 GCA_030624355.1 Acidobacteriota bacterium | reverse complement strand
CTGTAGAAGTTTTGTTCTTTTTGGCTCACCCGTTTCTTGGATGGAAGCAGGAAAATCCAACCTCTGTTCCAGACCTCACCCTCAAGATCATAATAGCCTACTTTACCGACAATTAGGCCTATCTTACTTCCTAATGCTGACGTACTGTGACTGACTCGGTGATGCTGCTGATCACACATTTGAACTTTAAGCAACAGACAAGACTCGGTTTGGTTGGTAGCCTCTCAGTTGCAGGCAATCGGGGTCCACGATATGATTCGAAAGAGGCACTCGGGAATGGGTCTTATTGGGGGATGAAAGTGAACCAGAGACAGGATGGCGTTTCACCCGGATGGAGAAAATTGAGATAATTGTGAACGGAGAACCAAACCGGGTTCCGGCAGCTTGGTCTATCAGCGACCTGGTTCGTGAGCTGTCACTCGAAGGCAGGCAGATCGCTGTCGAAGTTAACGAGGAGATCGTCAGCCGGGACCGATGGCCGAAACAGCACTTAGGTTCAGGGGATAGTGTGGAGATCGTCCACTTTGTAGGAGGCGGAGACCAAGAGTAATGTCCGATTACTTGCTGCTTGGAGACAGAAAATTTCATTCCCGACTCATTGTGGGAACGGGCAAGTATGAGAGCTTCGCGATTATGAAGCAGTGCTTCGAGGAGAGTGGTGCGGAAGTCGTAACCGTGGCCGTCCGGCGCGTCAACCTGACGGATCAGAGTAAGGAGTCGCTTCTGGATCACATTGACCGGGAGAAGTTCGTGATATTGCCCAACACTGCCGGGTGTTATACGGCGAAAGATGCTGTTCGCTACGCCCGGCTGGGAAGAGAAGCCGGCCTTTCCGATCTGGTCAAGTTGGAAGTGATCGGCGACGAACGAACCCTGTTTCCGGACAACCAGGCCCTGTTGGAGGCTACCCGCATTCTCGTCAAGGAAGGCTTTACTGTTTTGCCTTACACGAACGATGACCCGGTTGTCTGTAAGAGGCTGGAGGAGGCAGGAGCCGCAGCTGTGATGCCGCTGGGGGCTCCCATTGGGTCGGGTCTCGGTATTCAAAATCCCAACAATATTCGAATTATCCGGGAGACCGTTTCTGTTCCGGTGATCGTGGATGCGGGTGTGGGCACGGCTTCCGATGCGACCGTTGCCATGGAGTTGGGAGTAGATGGGGTTCTAATGAATACCGGAATTGCCCAGGCAAAGGATGCGGTCGCTATGGCCAGGGCTATGAGATTGGCTGTCGAAGCGGGACGGCTGGCCTATCGATCGGGACGAATTCCAAAGAAACTCTACGCAGCGGCCAGCAGCCCTCTGGAAGGGATGCTCAAGTAACGGGTGAGTCAGCCGTCAGAAATATCTCTTGCCGATCCTCATTCTGATCCTGACACAACCGGAAGCCTGCCTCGTGGACCGAAGTCGTTCGGTGTCAAAAGAAGAAACAGGATAGAGAAGGCTTAGTCGTGAAGACAGTCCATGTGAATCTCGGGAATAGAAGCTACGATATCCTGATCGGGGCGGGCCTTCTTGAGCGGTCGCCCGATCTTTTTGAAATGCGGGGGATTCGAAAACGGATCTTCCTGGTGTCGAATGATTCCCTGTTTAAGCTTTTCGGCAAAGATTTGCTAGAGAAGCTCCAGGAGAATGATTACCAGGTTACCGAGATCTTGATTCCGGACGGGGAGAAGTACAAGAACTTGAACACGGTAGAGAATATTTACACCTACCTGATTGCTCAAAGAGCGGATCGGACTTCGACCCTGGCCGCACTGGGGGGAGGGGTGACGGGTGACGTCACCGGTTTTGTGGCAGCCACTTTTCTGCGCGGAATTCCCTACATCCAGATCCCGACCACTTTGCTTTCCCAGGTGGACAGTTCCGTGGGTGGCAAGACAGGCGTAAACCACATGCTGGGAAAGAACATGATTGGAGCCTTCTATCAACCCCATCTGGTTTATATCGATACCGAGACCCTCTCTACGCTTTCGCAACGAGAATTTCAATCAGGGCTCTACGAAGTGGTCAAGTACGGTTTGATCTATGATCAACCGTTTTCCGAACTGGTTCGCGACTCGATGGAGGATATTCTGGAGAGGACTCCTACCGTGTTGGAGAGGGTCATCACCCGTTGCTGTGAGATCAAAGCGGAGATTATTTCGAATGATGAGACGGAGAGGGATCTGCGCAGGATTTTAAATTTTGGGCACACCTTTGGCCATGCTCTGGAGGCGGCCGCCCACTTTCAAGGGATGACTCATGGAGAGGCGGTGGCATACGGAATGATAGCCGCCACTCACCTCTCCGTCATGGAGGCCCAGCTGGACACCTCGGTGGCCGATGAGATCATTCGCAATATCCTTCAAGTCGGAAATCTTCCCCCTATCCATACTCTTCACACCGAAGACATTCTGGAAGCTATGAGCCGGGACAAGAAGCGTTTGGGTAACCAGAACTTCTTCGTCTTGCTCAGGGCGGTCGGAAAGCCGATTGTCACGGGCGATGTTCCGGAGAAGGCTCTCACTGAGGTGTGGGAGGAGACCAAACGTGTTAGTGCCAGCGCCTCATCGCGCGGATGAGGATGCCCGCGCTGGTCGGGAGTTGGTTCGTGTTCAAGACACGAGGAACCAGTTTGTGAACAAGGAGTCCGTTCAGGTTCGGAGCATGTTTGCGTCTATTGCTCACCGTTACGATTTGTTGAATCGATTGCTTTCCCTGTCCCTTGATCAGTACTGGAGACGTGTTACCGTCCGGAAGCTGTCCCCTTTCTTGCCCCGTGACGGAGTGGTTCTGGATCTTTGTACCGGTACCGCCGATCTGGCGCTCCAGCTGTCCAAGGAGGTTTCGGTGTTGGGCTGTGACTTTTGCCATCCCATGTTGGTTCTGGGAAGAGAAAAGGTGAAGGAGAAGGCTCTAGACAGCAAAATTCGGTTTGTGGAAGGAGATGCACTGAACTTGCCCTTTCCTTCGCGTTCCTTTCATGCCGTGACAGTGGCCTTTGGATTGAGAAACCTGGAGGATTACAACCGGGGTCTACAGGAAATTCACCGGGTGCTTCGGCCGGGAGGAGGGCTGGCCGTGCTGGAGTTCTCGCAGCCTCAGATTCCGGTCTTTCGGCAGCTCTATCTATTCTATTTTACCCAGCTATTGCCACGGATCGGTCACCTGGTATCGGGGAAATCGGGTCCCTATTCCTATCTCCCTGAATCGGTGCAGGAGTTTCCGGCTCCCGGGAAGGTGGATCAGATGATCCGTGAGACTGGTTTTGCGGATGTAGGTCACTACTCGTTGACCTTGGGAGTAGTCACACTACACATGGGTTACAAGAGATCTGCCGGTTAGTGGTCTACCGGGTGCCTGACAGCTCCCGAACCTCTCCGGGCGGCAGGCCGGCCTGGGCGGCTTGCTGCTGAAGCTGCTGCAAGGCCTGTTGGGCTTGTTGAACCTGCTGCTTGCTGGCTTCAATGTCCTGTAAGTTCTGTTCCAGCTCCTGCTGGAGCCTGGCTTGGGTCGCGCCATCGGTCTCTGCGAAATAGGCATTGCGCAGATCGTTCATCTTGAGCTGGAGTACATTGCTCTGGGTCTCGGCATTCTTGACGTCGAGGCGGGCTTCAGCAAACTGAGCCGTCAAGTCAGAGAGATTCTCCTCAGGGGACGGGTCCGCTCCCGCTCCCGCTCCCTCGCCTGCACCTTCACCGGCCTCTTCCGAGGCTGCCGCTGCAGGAGCCTGGGCAGTACTGATCAGACCTCTCATATTTTTCAGGTCGGCATGGGTGATGATCGGGACCTCTTTCAGCCCGGCTCTTCGCTCTCGCTCCCGGTTCGCCAGTTCAAACAGAGAAGGTTCAGCCTCTTCCTCTTGGGGCTGCTGGGCCATACCCCAAATGGGACAGAGGAACAGTAAGACAAACAATATTCGCAGCATAATACTGATGATTATACCCTATTTTACTGTCTCGGGGAACAGGATCCTCCAGCCCAGCTGGGTCGGGGGGAGAAAAGCCAGGGCCTTTAGGATCGCCGCCCGCTCATACCGGATGCTGCACGTCCCGGAAACTTGAAGGCTGATAGAGCGAGCCTTCAAGGACTCTCCGTTGGTGTCCAGGTTGGACATCCAGACGCCTCCAGTGACTTGCGTGCCATCCAGCAGAGCCAGTTTTCCGCTTCCAAGGTGCAGCAGCAGACCTTCGATTCGGGCCTGTCCTCGCAGCACCAGATCACCCCTGGCAATCAGGATGCCTGAAAACGGGTAATCCACTACCCCTCCGTTCGGCAGATAGACGACGTTACCTTCCAGGGTGTCGGCGAAATCAGGAAGCTGGTGGAGTAGGTGGCTCCAGAAGCCGACACTGAACAGGTTGCGATAAATCGGGTGGGTACGGTACAGATGGGCAGCATCGCGGATGGAAGGACGGATCCCATGACCCTGAATCCTCTCTCCTTGTGCCATGGTCAGAGACTCGAGCAGTTCCTGCAGCAGGTGAGATTCAGACACTGAGACGATGGAGATCGCGAACTCTTCCTCTCCCTGAATGGAGAATAGCGCACCTTGCCACTGAAAGGATGCTCGATCGCCAAAAAGGGTCAGGGGACTGGTGAGAAGAAAGGATCTCTCCTGGCGAAGGCGGGCTTCGATCAAGGCCACACCATTCCTGACCGTGGGAAAGAAAGGATCGTGAATCGGGTTGGGAACCATGCCCAGGCTCCTCACCAGAATGACGTGATCCTCGTCATGTCCGGGAGGTTCCTCGGGATTGTTCGAGAATTTCAGGAAAAAGCGTCCTCCTCCTGAGGATCGGTAACCGCCCGGTAGCAGTTCCTGGCCATTATAGACAGCCAGTCCGTCGTCACAGGAGGGCCTCCAGAGGGAAGTCTGGCAGCGCACGGCCTCCCTAAAAGACATCGGGCTGCGCCATTCTGGAAGCTCTGTGCCACAGTGTGTTCCATCTGGCCCCAGCAACAGAGGATTGAGTTCTACCAGGGGGAGCAGGGTCCGGGCGTACTCGATGCCGTTGTCCGCCAGTACCAGACTGTGGAGTTGAGACTCGACATCGGAAGCCATTCTCCAGTGGGTACTGACATTGAGATGAAGAAAGAGGGTTGTCGGTGCCAGAAGGAGAATTAGCATGATCGTAGTGATGAGGCTAGATCCTCGATTCAAAGTGGATCTTCCAGGAAAAGGCTGGATCGATAATTCCTCAGCAGAAAGCAAAGCTGGGTGAGTTCGGATGGGCTCTTGTCAAGAACGGGAAAAGTGCGATCGGTGACCGCCTCCAGATCAAGGCACACTAGTGGCATGGCTGTGGAGTCAACCTTCAGGCTCAGAATATTCTTCAGGACCGGTTGAAAGTGTCCCTTTCCACTCTTGACTCGCAGGTTAGCTCCAGCACAGCGTATGCTCAGTCTTTCAAAACTGCTGTCGAGTTGGGAGTCGGGAAAACCTTCCGGACCCTGGATATCACTGTTGATCTGGATGAGATCCGGCTCAAAGGAGACTCCTTCCCAGGTTCCTTCCCATCGGTTGTTCCCGGCAGACGGAAGCCAGCGGGAAAGGAGTAGCGGAGCCAACCACGCGTTCGCATCTCGTTCCAGCAGAGAGCTGAGATGAGCCGATAGATTCCGAAACTGATCCAGGATCGAGCAGAGAGTGAGAAAAACGATGCTGGAAATCAGAAGAGAGATCAGGATTTCGAGAAGGGAAAACCCTCTATTTGTCAGCACGCAGTACCTCCCAGCCTGTGTGTCCTTCAGGATGGTGGGCAATCGTCCGGTAGAGCGGCCGGGCTCCTGGGACAATCTGAATCGGTTCTCCGGATGGGGAGCCAGCCCGAAGCCGCTCGGCCTGATTCCAGAGGAAAACAGTTGTTCTCCAACGATTTTTTGCCAGGGTGTAGTGCCGAATGGCAGATTCGAGTCCCTGTAACAGAGCCAGCAAGCCCACCAAGAGAAGGGAAACGGACACCATGACCTCTACTAGAGTGAAGCCGTTGTGAGGAGATCGGCTCACTCGATTCGCTCCCATCTCACCCTGCCGCTGACGGAAATGATCACCCGGATCTGTCCACTTGGATTCTGGAGTATGAAAGTTCCTGACGGGGAAGCGTAGCCGCGCGAGTGGAAGGTCGGCAGTCTGGTGGGCACTCTGGAGAAAACGACGCCTTCGGGAAGCGTTCGCCACAACTGCGGAGAGTCGCCCTTTTCAATCAGAGTAAACTCTCCTTTGTTCGGGTGTACTCGCAGCTCAACGGCCAAGTTCTTGGCTACTGCTTGAAATCGGGCTTTGGAGAGCGCCGATTGCACGAAATCACCGGCAGAATAGAGCGCTTGCTGTTGGCTCATTTCCTGCAGAGCAAAGAAGCCCATGGCAGAGAGCGAAGCGACGATTCCACAACCGACGATCAGTTCCAGAAGATTAAAGCCTCTATCCATTCTTCACTCCGTTATCCTGCTACAACGTCAGAGGGAAGAAAGCTACGGATAGAAAAGAGGGGACAGTCTTCTCTGTCCCCTTCTCAAGTGGACACTCGACACCATTTTTCACGATTTCTAGTTTGGCGAGTGGGGAAGAGTGGACAGAGTAGACTGTCCCCTTTTTTCTATCTGAAGGCATCGGGTTCCAGTGTCCAGGTCCACAGAAATCGTGACGGTCAGAGCGTCTTCAGGCTGAGACAGCAGTTTTTCAGCCCATTCGACGATGACGACGGAACCACTGGAGAGGATTTCCTCCAGGCCGATGGAGTCCAGATCACGCTGGCTTCCAAGCCGGTAGAGGTCGATGTGATAGAGGGGGCCGCTTCTTGTTGGGTACTCGTTGACCAGTGTAAAGGAAGGACTGCGAACCGCAGTCGGATCATCCACGCCCAGGCCGCTGGTCAAACCCCGGGTGAAAACCGTCTTTCCCGATCCGAGTTCCCCATAGAGAAGGACGATCTGCGGAGGCTGGAGACGTTTTCCGATGGCTTGGCCAATCTGCAGCGTCTCTTCTTCGCTGTTGGAGTAGTTGACCTCCATCTTCAGAGTTCAAGACTCTCCTGCGGGTCATTCTCAAGGTCTCCAGTGGCCAGGACCCGATAGGCCTGGCTCAGGTGTGAGATCGCATCGCCGGCGCTCAGGCTTTCCGGACCCGTCTGGATCTCTGCCAGGTCGCCGGCCAATGAGTGAAGGTAAACACCCAGCACAACCGCTTGTGAGATCTGTGTCGGGGCAACCAGTCCCCGGGCTGCAAACAACCCCACCATCGCAGTCAACACTCCGGTGAGCACATCCCCCATTCCCGCTGTAGCCATTCCCGGATTGCCCAGAGGACAGACGAAGACCTGCCCCGTGGGTTCGGCTACCAGGGTCCGAAAGCCCTTGAGCACAAGCCAGACTCCTCTTTCCTGAGCAAACTCACGGCTGAGTGTCACCCGATCGGTTAGGATGTCTCCTGTAGGTTTGCCAATCATCCGGGAGAATTCTCCCGGATGTGGAGTGAGAACCAGTGGTTGACTCCGGGCGTTGCTCAAGAGGTCGACTTCTCCTTCGAATGCATTCAGCGCGTCGGCGTCTATCACCATCGGGACCGGCGATTGACGGACCACCTGATGAACAAGCTTGGTGGTCTCTTTCTCCCGTGTCAGACCCGGTCCAATCCCAACCGCATCTTTATCTTGAAGATGGTCCAGTAGAGAGTCGGCAGCCTCTATTGAGAGTGCTCCCAAGGCTGTAGAAGGGAGCCCCTCGGTCATGAGTTCGGGTTGGAAACAGGAGACCGAGTCTTGAATATCCCTGGGGGTGTAAACAGTGACCAAACCCGAACCGGTGCGCAAGGCCGAGGTTCCGCTCAGGACCGCAGCGCCTGACTTGCCACGGCTGCCGGCCACCAAAGCGACATGTCCCAAATCTCCTTTGTGCGACTTCACTTTCCGGGTAGGCAGGTAAGACAGAACCTGTTCCCGGGTGACCAGGTTCAGGTAGTAATCGGAGTTGTCAAGGAGTACTGCCGGAGTTCCGATGGGAACGACATGGAGATCGCCGATGGCCTCCTGATCGTCATTTAAGACATGGGCGACCTTGGGAGCCGCAAAGGTCACCGTAGCATCTGCTTGAACTGTCTGCACGTCGCCCGTGAGGGAGTCGGAAAACATTCCGGAGGGGATGTCGACGCAGAGCACAAAGGCATCTGTCAAGTTAATTGTGGACACTGCCCTGGAATAGAGTCCGTTGAGCGGTTTGTTGATTCCGGTACCCAACAGGGCATCCACGATGATGTCACAACTGCTGAGGGCTGGGCTGATCTCCTGCCACTGTTGCTCACTGGTGACCTCGATCACCTCCGCTCCGGCACTCAAGTAGGCGTCCAGGTTGACTCGTGCGTCTCCGACACATCTTGTACCTGGCACAGCAGATAAACGCTGGGTTTTCGGTTTCGCTGTATGAGCTGACGAGCCAGGACTATTCCGTCGCCACCATTGTTTCCCTTGCCGCACACGATGGAGATCTGCAGATTCTCCAAGTCTGAAAAGTACTCTCTGAGAAGATAGTAAAGATTCAATCCGGCATTCTCCATGAGCAGCAGACTGGGAAGGTGAAACTGGTCGCTGGTGAGGCGATCGACTTCGTTCATCTGTGTGGATGTGAGAATCTTCATCGTCAATTTGTCGATTCTCGGGCTCGGTTGCCTTTTTGCATGAAACATCTGTGCCGGGTTGGCGTCTAATTAGGCGAGAACAGTACCAAAGAAGAGACCTGAAAAAAAGTTTCAGACCCGGTATAATAGAATTCAATGAGTGGAAGGGAAGTTCACCAATTTCCGCGGGAGGCCTCAGATGAGTGAAAGGGCACGAAAACTGGCGAGTGTCTGGTTGTTAATCACTTTGCTTGTCTTCCCGCTGCCTCTGCATGCCGGAAGAAAACATGCCGATGTCGAGAACATCGGAAATCGCAATATTAACGGCAAGGTAGCCTGGATCTTTCCCAACTTCGTTTCTCTGGAGAAGGAAATTCAGATCGGGGCCCAGTATTCGCAGGTTCTGGAACAGACCCTTCGTCTGGTGGAAGACCCCGTTGTGCTTGAATACATTGATGATCTGGGTCAGAAGATCGTGAGGCATTCCGATTCCAAGGTGCCTTTTACGATCAAGGTCGTGGACACTGACGAAGTCAACGCTTTCGCCCTTCCGGGAGGCTACTTTTACGTCAACAAGGGCCTCATCCTGGAGGCGGAGAACGAGGCCGAATTGGCTGGCGTCATGGCCCACGAGATTGCCCATGTCACGGCGCGCCATGCCACGGAGCGGATGACAAAACAGCAACTCATGCAATTTGCGGCACTGCCAGCTATGTTTGTGGGAGGCTACTGGACCCAGCAGGCGATCCGTACGGGCATGGGCATGGGCATGTCCCTGGCCGTTCTGGGAATCACCCGCAAGTCCGAGGAAGAAGCTGACCAGTTGGGAACTCAATATCTCTGGAACACCAGTATTGATCCCAACGGTTTTGTCACCTTTTTTGAAAAGCTGCAGGCCAAGGAGAAGAACAAGCCTGGTAAATTTGCCAGTTTCTGGCGAACCCACCCCCCGGTCGAGGATCGGATTGCCAAGGTCCAGCAAGAGAGCTCCTACCTTACGGTTAAGGATGAGTATCTGGTCAGCACCTCCACCTTTGATCAGGTCAAAAGACGACTGATCGAAATCGACAACAATATCACTGCCCCCGGATCCCAGGGAGAGGGCGCTCCCAAACGTCCGACTCTCAAGCGAAAGACGAACAGGAACAGCAAAGATAAGGACAAGCCTACCCTGAAGAAGGAAGGACCGACTCTGAAGCGAGCTGACGAACCTGATTAGCTCTGAACGAGTT
>JAUXKG010000115.1 GCA_030624355.1 Acidobacteriota bacterium | reverse complement strand
TGACATCAGCGGATCAGTCGAAATTACTCCCAGTTTGGATGTCGCTGATGCCATTTGTGATCTGGTTTCCACCGGAAGCACCCTGCGCATGAACGATCTAGAGCCAATCGAGGTGGTTTTGAAGTCCGAGGCGGTCCTGATTGCCAATCCTCTCTCTCTGAAAGATGCCAAGAAGCGTCAGCTGATGGATCGGCTGCGAACCCGCTTCCAGGGAAACATCCGAGCCCGAAAGACCAAGTACGTCATGATGAATGCACCGGAGAAGTCGCTGAAAGAGATCAGGGAGATCCTGCCGGGCATGAGGAGTCCCACGGTTGTGCCACTGGCGGAGGAGGGAATGGTGGCTGTCCACTCCGCCGTCCCGGAGGAGTTTTTCTGGGACGTTATCGAACAGTTAAAGAAAGCGGGAGCAACCGACATTCTGGTCGTCCCGGTCGAGAAGATGGTGACCTGATGAAATCTTATCGACTGTGTGATCTGAGCGAGGCGAGGATTGCCGACTTGTGTCAGCGCAACCCAGGGTCCGATCCCTCTCTCATGCGGACCTGCCAAGAGATTTTTCAGCGTGTCGAGAGCCAGGGTGACGAAGCGATTCGGGAATACACGCAACGTTTTGACGGAGTGGACCTCTCTCAATTTCGAGTATCCGCTCAGGAACTCTCTGATGCGACAGCCAAGGTGCCGGTCCGCTCCCGGGAAGCGCTGGAACATGCCGCGCGAAATATTCGCAAGTTCCACGCCGCTCAACAGGTTGACGAAAAACCAGTTCAAGTCGAGTCGGGAGTCTGTTGCTGGCGAGAAAACCGGGCGATTGACTCAGTGGGACTTTATATCCCGGGGGGGAACGCGGTTCTTCCCTCCACGGTACTCATGCTGGGCATTCCGGCTCAACTGGCTGGCTGCAGGAGGGTGGCTCTGTGCGTTCCCCCGAGGCAGGATTGCAGTGTGGCGGCCGAGGTGCTGGTGGCGGCCCGGATCGCTGGAATTGAGGAGATCTTTAAGATCGGAGGAGCTCAGGCCATAGCCGCTTTGGCCATTGGAACGGAAACCGTGGCCAGCGTCGATAAGATATTGGGTCCCGGCAATCGCTGGGTGCAAGCAGCCAAGTTGTTGGCGATTCTCAGGGGAGTGGCTATCGACATGGTGGCGGGTCCCACGGAGGTGTTGGTTGTTGCTGATGATTCGGCCCGATCCGAATGGGTGGCTTGTGATCTGGTTTCTCAGGCTGAGCACGGTGTCGACAGCCGTGCCATTCTGGTCACCACCTCCGAGCGCCTCTTAGAGCAGGTTGCCCGACTGGTGTGGCAGCTCATTGAAGACCTTCCCCTCAGAGATCTGGCTGAGCGGTCATTGAAAGAGAGTTTTGGCCTGCTGGCCGATTCATTGGACGGAGCGCTTGCTTTTGCCAATCAGTATGCGCCGGAACACTTGATTTTGCAGGTGAAGAAGCCGGAGCAGTGGACGGATAGGGTCCGACACGCAGGATCCGTATTTTTGGGGTCCTGGTCGCCTGAAGTCGCCGGTGACTATGCTTCCGGGACCAATCACACATTACCGACCTCAGGACTGGCCAAGGCTTACTCGGGTGTTTCCGTAGACACCTTTGTCAAAAGGATCACCTTTCAGGAGATAACGCCCCAAGGACTTCAAGGCCTGGCGCCCACGCTGGAGACCCTGGCCGAGATGGAGGGTCTGGAGGGACACCGGCGGGCGGTTCAGATCCGTAGGGACTCACAATTGCAAAGGCCGACTGCAAAGGGATCGTAGCAACCTGAAATTTGAAAATTGAAACCCGGCACAGCCGGCTGACCACTGACAGGAGAGAGTAAGTATGATTCGGTGGTCGAAGGAATCTGGAACTCTGCAATGGATATTACGCAACTGATTCGACCGAACATCTTGAGCCTGAAGCCTTATCAAAGTGCTCGTGAGATGGTTCAAAAGGGTGTCCTGCTGGATGCCAACGTAAACCCGTACGATCAGCACTGGGAAGGGGTTCAGTTGAATCGCTATCCCGATCCTCGCCAACGAGCGCTTCGACAGGTGATCGCCCGGTTTCTTGGAGTGAAGACGGAAAACGTGGTAGCCGGAGCTGGTTCTGACGAGGTGCTGGACTGGATTTTCAAGGTGTTTTGTCAGCCGGGCCAGGATCAGGTTGCGATTGCCGAGCCCACCTACGGGATGTACTCGGTTACCGCTCACATCTTTGGTATTCCAGTGGTTGAATATCGCCTGGACAAGAGGTTTAACTTTGATGCTGAGCGATTTCTCGAGGTGGTCCCGAATAACACCAAGGTCCTGTTTCTGTGTTCACCTAATAATCCCACCGGGAACCTGCTGGATCGAAGTCAGATCATGGCGCTGTGTCGGAAATGGGAGAAGATTGTGGTTGTGGATGAGGCGTACATTGAATTTGCCGAAGTCCCTTCGCTGGTGTGTGAGCTGAGTGAGGTCCCCAATTTGCTCATTTTGAGGACTCTGTCGAAGGCCTTTGGACGAGCGGCACTCCGCTTGGGCTATGTGGTGGCCTCCAAACAGGTGATCGACCATTTTTTGAAGGTGAAAGCTCCTTATAATTTGAATGCCTTGACCATGGAAAATGGCTGCCAGGCACTGCAGCAATCAGAGAGCTGGAGGTTGCATGTGGAATCGACCCGAAGGGAACGAGGGAGAATCGCCAGCGAGTTGAGTGACATTCCACAGATCGCACAAGTCTTTCCCTCTCAGGCGAACTTTTTGCTCTTTCGCTGTCCGCAGGCCTCCCAGGTTTGCCGTCGGCTTTTGGAGAAGGGAATCATTGTCCGAGATCGCAGCTCACTTCCCGGACTGGAGGATTGTATCCGGGTGAGCGTTGGTACCCCTGCCGAAAACAACTTGTTCTTGAAGGAGTTGAGGAGGATCTTATGAGCCAACGGATAGCATCTGTTCAACGAAACACTCAGGAAACACAGATTGAGATGGAATTGAATCTGGATGGGCGCGGAAGGTGCGACTGCACGATGGAATTGGGATTTCTCAAGCATATGCTGGAGCTGTTGGTCCGCCATGCTCGCCTCGATCTGAAAATCAAGGCAGAGGGAGACTTGAAGGTAGATGACCATCACCTGACCGAAGATATGGGAATCACTCTGGGACTGGCTTTGGATCAGGCTCTGGGAGAAAAAAGGGGTATCTCAAGATATGGGTCCGTCCTGATGCCGATGGATGAGGTGTTGGTGGCTGTGGCGCTGGACCTGGGAGGGCGCTTTGCCTTCTGTTGTGACTACCAACCTCAGCGGGAGCGGGTCGGAGACCTTTCAACCGAGCAGGTCAGCCACTTTTTCAGGTCATTGGCCCTGGACGCCAGGATGGCTCTCCATTTCAATTTTCTCAACCCGGGGGAGAATGAACATCACCGGGTGGAGTCGATGTTCAAAGGATTCGCCCGATCGCTTCGAATGGCTGTGCAGATTGATGAGCAAGCCAAAGAAGAGATCCCGTCTACGAAAGGGGTGTTGTAGACCGTGCCGGAATTCTTTCTGTTTTGGATTGGACCTGGTCCCTGCGGGACCGGGCCGGGAAGAACAACATGATTGTGGTCATCGACTATCAGGCTGGCAATCTCTACAACGTGGGACACGCTCTCAGGTATTTGAAGGAGGATTTCGTCTTTTCGGGAGATCCAGAGGTTGTGAAGCGAGCGGAAAAGGTCATCCTGCCGGGCCAGGGGTCGGCACCGGCCGCAATGGAGTCTCTGGCAGAGCAGGGACTGGTCGAAGTACTGCAGAGGCTGGAGGTCCCCTTCCTGGGAATCTGCCTGGGACTCCAGCTCCTGTTTGAAATCTCCGAGGAGGATCAGACCCCTTGCCTGGGAATTCTGCCCGGGACGGTACAAAAGTTCAACAACTCCCGGGTGAAGGTGCCACACATTGGCTGGAATCAGGTCCGGCAGCAAATCGGAGACTCGAGTGCTGTGGCACTCTTCCAGGGCGTCCCTGACGAAAGTTTCTTCTACTTTGTGCACAGTTACTTTGCACCGCTGGCAGACCAAGCTGCTCTGGCCACTACCGATTATGATGAAGTGTTTGTCTCGGTCGTGGCCCGGGAGAACTATTGTGGAGTACAGTTCCATCCCGAGAGATCCGGCCAGGTCGGTCTGCAACTGCTCAAGAATTTCGTGAAGGCCCCCGGACCATGCTGGTGATTCCTGCAATCGATCTGATCCAGGGCAGATGTGTGCGGCTCTATCAGGGTGACTACGACAAAAAGACCCTTTATGAAGCCGACCCGGTGGTTCAGGCCTTGGAGTTTGGAAAGGCCGGTTTCACACGCTTGCACGTGGTCGACCTGGAAGGGGCACGTTCCGGATCGGGTGAAAATCGGCAGGTCATTCGCAGGTTGGTTGAGGCCACCGATATGCCTGTTCAGGTGGGGGGGGGTATTCGGAATGAAGAGGATGTCTTGGAGCTGTTGGACTGGGGAGTCCGCTATCTGGTGCTGGGAACAGTGGCGCTGGAACAACCGGAACTAATGGCTTCCTGGGTGACCAGATGGAGTTCCTCTCCATTCGTCATCAGTCTCGATCTGAGACAGAAGAAACTTCAGAGCCAGGGCTGGAGCAGGTCCAGTGAGGTTGGATTGGCAGAGATCCTAGATCGAATTGTCGGATGGGAAATTCCCCAGGTGATCTGTACCGATGTCGAACGCGATGGGACACTTGAGCAGCCCAATTACCAGACCTATGAGGATCTGCTGTCTCGATTGCCAAGCGGAGTTAAACTGATCGCTGCAGGCGGGGTCAGCCGGCCGCAGCACATCTCCCAACTCAAGAAGTTGGGAGTAGCGGGTGCTGTGGTGGGAAAGGCTCTCTACGAGGGAGGAATCTCCTGGGAGGAGATGATTAATGCTGGCTAAGAGAATCATCCCCTGCCTGGACGTCTCCGCTGGAAGGGTGGTGAAGGGAATCCATTTCGTTGATCTGAAGGATGCCGGAGATCCGGTTGAGTTGGCCAGTCGCTACTATCGCGAAGGAGCCGACGAGCTGGTCTTTCTCGACATCACCGCTACAGTCGAAGAACGCAAAACGGTACTGGATTGGGTTCAACGAGTGGCCGACTCGATCTTCATTCCCTTTACGGTGGGCGGGGGCATTGGTTCGCTCGAACAGATTCAGGAGCTCCTGAGGGCGGGAGCTGACAAAGTCTCCATAAACAGCGCGGCGGTCAAGAATCCACAGATTCTAAGTGAAGCCGCTGCGACCTTTGGGTCCCAATGCATTGTCCTGGCTGTGGATGTGAAACGGTGTGGAGAACGGTGGAAGGTTTTCGTAGGTGGAGGTCGAGTCGAAACGGAGAGAGACGGTCTGGAGTGGATTCAAGAGGGGGAGGATCTGGGAGCTGGAGAGATCTTGCTCACCTCGATGGACAGTGATGGAACACAGGAAGGCTATGATCTGGAACTTCTGAAAAAGGTGTCGGACAGGATCCGAATACCGGTGATCGCGTCCGGTGGAGCCGGTTCGCCTCGGCATCTTTTGGAAGCCCTGCAAGATGCGGGCGCTGATGCAGTTTTGGCGGCCAGCATTTTCCACTATCGGCGCCATTCCATCGCGGAGGTCAAGAATTACCTGGCTGAAAACGGTGTCTGGATGAGAACAGAAGGAGAGTCGGGACCTGGGGTAGATCCGATCTTCGCTAACTGAACAGTAGAAGAGTTAAAACCTATGGATATTAAAGACTTAGACTGGGAAAAGACAAATGGCCTGATCCCGGCCATAGTTCAAGACTGGGAGAGCGGACGAGTTCTGATGCTGGGCTTTATGAACCAGACTGCACTGGACAAGACCCTCCAGACCGGACAGGTTACCTTCTGGAGTCGCAGCAGAAAATCCCTTTGGACCAAAGGGGAAACTTCCGGGCACTATCTCGACCTGAAAGAGACCAAGGTCGACTGTGACGGGGATTCTCTCCTGTTGCTGGCGATACCCAGGGGGCCTGTCTGTCATCAAGAAACCCTCTCCTGCTTTGCCGAAGACAGCGAGTTCGTTGCCCTGGAGTTTCTGGCCCATCTGGAGCGGCTGATTCACAGCCGCCGGACAGAAATGCCAGCCGATTCTTACACCACTACCCTGTTCAGAGAGGGGATATTGAAGACGGCCAAGAAGCTGGGTGAGGAGGCAGTGGAAGTCGTTGTTTCGGCCACCGAGGACAAGAGCAGGTCCATCGAGGAGACGGCCGATCTCCTGTATCACTTGCTGGTCTTTCTGGCTCACCGGGAAATCGTGCTGTCAGACGTGGTGGGAGAGCTCAAAAAAAGGCATTTTGAGTAGGCAAAACGGTGAGCGGTTGGTTATCCACCGCTGGACACCCGTTCCTGGAAGGGGAGCTCGTCAAATCGCTTTCCGGCTATGAAAGCTTCGACAAAAGGATCGGAGGAGTCATGAAATTGTTCCTGATCTCCTTCGAAATGGACCAAGCCGTCTTTGAGTAAGATTATCCGATCGGCAACTGTCTCAAGGCACTTCAGGTCATGGGTCACAACCACCGAGGTGAGATTCTCCTGCTTGTTCAGCTTGCGAATCAGTCGGCTCAGTGACTTGCCGATGATAGGATCGAGACCGGTGGTGGGTTCGTCGTAGAGAATGACTTCAGGATTGTTGGCAATGGCCCGGGCAATGGCGGCCTGTTTTTTGGATCCCGTGCTCAGTTCATCTTTCTGGAGGTCTCCCATACTTTCCATCTCCACAGCCTCCAGCAGATAGCTCACCCGTTCCTGAATCTCCTGTTCATCGGTGATACCCATCTCACGTAAAGGGTAGGCCACGTTTTCTCTGACGCTCAGAAAATCGAAGATAGCCCCCCGCTGGAAAACATAAGAAACGCGCTTACGGAGTTTGAGTAAATTGGATTCATTCATGGAGATGATGTCTTCTCCCTTGAACACGATGTGTCCACGATCCGGCTTGAGTAATCCGACGATCAATTTCAGGGTGACGCTCTTTCCACTCCCGCTTCTTCCCAAGACGCCTACCGTTTCTCCGCGATGGACTACCAGATTGATGCCTCGCAAGACGGGTTGATCAAAGGACTTGTGAACGTCCCGTAATTCAATAAGGATCTCAGAGGAGGGCTCGCTGGATTGAGAAGTAAGGGAGGTTGGGGATTGGCTTCGAGTCCCTCCCGTCAAGCGTCGGGCCAGGATCAGGACGAGTATTGCCAGGTAGGACGAGAAGATCAGCACCAGGAAGAACTTAAATAACATGAACTTTGCTAGCCCGGATTATTCATAAATTCTCTACTGCATCGCCGAAATCGCTCGTCCTGACTGTGTTGCGCGACCCGCAAGCGGGTGCCCCCGGCCTCCCTAGTGTCTCGCTTCATAGATACGGTGGCGTTCGTGGCGAG
>JAUXKG010000046.1 GCA_030624355.1 Acidobacteriota bacterium | reverse complement strand
GACGCAGGCCGTGATCTTCGTGCTGGGTCTGTTCATGGAGATCAATACGATCATATTTATCACCATGCCGATCTTCATGCCCATCGTCCAAATCCTGGGAATTGACCCCATCCATTTCGGCATCGTCAGCATCATCAGTCTTGAACTGGCGACCTACACGCCGCCCTTCGGCTTGGTCCTGTATGCCTCCCACTCGATGCTTCCTGATTACATCACCATCAATACCATGTTCCGGATCGCTATCCCATGGATCATATTGGAATTGGCAGGCATAGTTCTCTTCCTATTTGTTCCGGAAATTGTCCTCTGGCTTCCCAATCTGATGCTCCGATAGGAATATGGGGACAGAGTAGACTGTCCCCATATTCCTATCAGGCTTTCCCTCTGAGCGGTTTCATCACGTACTCGGCAAAGGATTGGATGGCTGCAATACGGGGAGTGCCTTGAGCCGCATAGGGTCGAATGGTGATCTGGTCGGCACCCCACTCAAAGAGTTGAGATGCCTGCTCTATGCATTCAGAAGGTGTTCCCGCGAGAGCAAATTCAGGAACGACTTCATCCGGGATCAACTCAGCGTGCTGGGCGGTGGGATTCATATGTTCATAGTAATCGTACCTGGGGCGAATTTGGTCCCTGACAGCCGCCGCCGTGGCGCTCAACCCCCACTGAGGCGTCAGAAGACTACGAGCGACATGGGGGCGCACCGCCGAGAGCGCCTTCTTCCGGTCGGAATCGACACAAGCCGGCAGGGAAGCGAAGACTTCAAACGGGTCTCCTGAGCGTGTGCTCCGCCGGCGTCCCTCGGTGACACACTGGAGCATCTTTTTCACCACTGCTTCTCGATTGGCGCCCCCTCCCAGGATCACGCCGTCGGCAATCCGGCCAGCCAGGTTCAGCATCTTTGGTCCGGTGGCCCCCACCACAACTCGAGGACACATATCGTCCGAGCCGAAGGTCAACCGCATCTCACCGGTCGGCCCCCTCACCGTTTCCCCTCGGCAAAGTGCTCTCACCTGGGCCACAAACTGCTCCAGCTCTGCAACGGTCGAGGGCTTCATTCCCATGGTTCTCACCGAACTGTCGCCGGTGCCCACACCCAAGATCACCCTGCCTCCGGAGAGTTCTTGCAAGGTCACGACAGCGCTTGCGGTGACGGCGGGAAGACGGGTGATCGGATTGGTGACGCCGGTTCCCAGAAGGACCCGAGTCGTCGCTTGGGCGGCCGCTCCGAGCAACACATGCAGTTCACGCCAGATCAACTGTGAATCACCCAGCCAAACGTGATCGTATCCCAACTGTTCGGCAAGCTCGATTTCGCTCATCAAGGTTTGGGGGTCGTAGTAGGGATGAATCTCCACCCCAAAAGAATACCTGCCCATCTCGCCTGACATCAGACTCCCGAACGCTTCTGCCACCTCTTTTTTGTGGCCTTCAAGTCAACGGTCAATGTTTGTGGATCAACGACCACTCCATACTCTGTGGAGGCTTTTTCCACCGAGAGCAGTCCCGCTGTTATATCGTCAACCACTGCCTCCACGGGCCGTTCACAGGGGTCGCCATAGCCACCGCCGCCCGAAGAATAGAACTCGACAACGTCGCCTTTGCGTGGGCGACACAACGTGTCATCCTGAAACTCGATGACTTCACCGGATTTCCTTTTCATAGTGACACTCCCAGGCGGGGCCTCCCGGCCCCCCACCAGTCCAAGCGGAGCCGTGACCTTGCTGCCGTTCCCCATTCGAACCGACAAAGTCGTGCCATCTTCAGTAAACTGGAGCCTGAAAAAGGCGCCGTATCCCCCCTGCCATTTTCCAGCTCCAGCACTATCCATATGGTACTCGTACCTCAGGATAAGATGAGGGAAGGACAACTCATGCAGCTCCACATCCGGTACCCGCGCACCGCCCATCGAGGACACCGGACTGATGTGACTCCACCCGTCAAATCCAAATGCCGCTCCGCCACCCCCTTTTACAAATTTGAGAAGGAAGGCGGCGTACCTTCCGGTTCTGGAATTGACGGCGGTCCCTACAGCGGAGTTTGACCGCGACCATTCTGCCTGCACTAATTCGGGTACCGGTTGAGAGAGTGCACGCCACACGGACTCGACAATGGCTGCGCAGGTCGTCACCGTGCACTGGGTGGTTGGAGCCCCTTCCTTCGGATTGAGCAGAGAGCCCTCGGGGGCGATCACACGGATCGGCCGAGTTGAGCCTTCGTTCACCTTGATGTCAGCTGCAATTGTCGAGAAAAGAGCAAGATAGCTGGAGGAGACGGTGTTTGAATAAGAGCTGTTGTAATAGGTCGGGATTTGAGGATCGGAGCCACTGAAGTCAAAGTTCAAGCAGTCGTCCTTGACTTCGAGCTGAAGCCTCACCGTGGGCCGCTTGTCCTCCCGACCCTCCGGGAGATGATCCAGTTGGCTTTCGCCACGATAAACACCGGCAGGAATATTCCGGATACGGGATCGCATCTCCTCTTCGCTTCTCACCAGCATCTCCTCGATGGCCGTTTTTACGTCTTGACGGCCGTACTGCTGCAGGAGCTGAAGCAGAGCCCTCTCCCCCACCTGGCAGGCCCCCACTTGACATTGCAGATCGCCTTCCACCAGCACGGGCAGGCGCACATTCAATAGAATCAGGTTCCAGACGTCGCTGTTGTAGATTCCCTGTTGGTACAGCTTGCAGGGAGGTATCCTGAGGCCTTCCTCCCAGACCGTCCTGGCATTGGGGTTGTACCCGGCGGTTCCCCCGCCGCCAATGTCGGCATGATGTCCTCTGGCCAGTACCCAAAACCATATTTGGCCTTCAAGAAATATGGGTCTAACCACAGTGATGTCGGGGAGGTGACTGTTCCCGCGATAGGGATCGTTCAGGACCATGACGTCTCCTTCACGAATAGCCCCATCGAAATGCTCGCTGATCGACCTGACTGCGATAGCGCTTCCTCCCATCAGCACGGGAATGTACGCCGTTTGCCCCACCAGACGGAGCTGCGAATCGAAGATAGCCGTTACAAAATCCTTGGTCTCTGCAAAGATGGGAGATCGGGAGCTTCGCAACATTCCCGCTCCCATTTCCCGGGCAATGCTTTCCAGTCGGTTGGTAATGACGGTCAGCAAAATCGGGTCCAAGGCATCATGACCCATCGGACACCTCCGTCGTTAGGACGGAAATGGTTTCATCCAGACTGCGTTCCTTGTCATAGATCATGTAGTTTCCCCACTCGTCACATGTCAACTGGAGATCGGGCTGCACGACTACGGTAGTGGTTTCGTGCTCTACCAGTGCCGGTCCACGCAGTGTGTTCCCTGAAGAGAGCTGGAATCCATCATAAACCGGGACTTCCTTGAACTCGTCCTCAAAGAAGGCCTGGCGATGACCGGTTAATGCTTCCTTTGAGGAACCCGTGCCTCGAGACGGCAGACTGATCTCCCGTGGTTTGTCGGTGATCCCCTTTGCGATCACCCGGAGATTCACCAACTCCAAGGGGTCAGACGGCATGCTGTAGCCGTTGAGAGACTCGTGACGCATATGGAAATCGTGACCCAGCTCTTCGGCTCCTTCCGCTGTTAGGGAGCCGGCTTTGAGTTGGACCTCCACCTCACTGAACTGGCCGATGTATCTCATATCCGCTGAAAACGATATGTCCATCTTCCGGCTGGAAATTCCCTCCGAGTGAAGTGCGCGAGTGGCTTGATCTTTCATCTCGTCATAGAGCCGGTTCACGGCCTCGAAATCGAGTTTCTCCAGCGGTGCCAGATAGCTTCGCACGAAGTCATGGCGCAGATCGGACAACAGCTGCCCCTCCGCACACATCACCGAGGCCTTGCGGGGAACCAATACCAGCGGGATATCGAGCTCTCGGGCGATGGCAGTAGCGTGAATGGGACCGGCGCCGCCGGCTGCCACCAGAAGAAATCTGCGGGGGTCATAGCCCCGGAGCACGGAAACCTCTCGTATGGCATCGACCATGTTCGCGTTGACCACCTGATAGGCGCCATAAGCGGCCCGAACCGCGTCCAGACCCAAAGGTTGCGCCACCTGCAAGTCGATTGCCCGATGAGCCGTCTCCTCGTTCAGTTGCAACCGTCCCCCCCAGAATCGCTTGGAATCCAGATATCCCAGCACCAGGTCTGCATCGGTCACTGTCGGTCGAGTGCCGCCGCGGTCGTAGCAGACGGGTCCGGGCGAGGAACCGGCACTTTCCGGTCCAACCTGCAGAAGGCCTCTGGAGTCCAGCCCGATGACACTGCCTCCCCCGGCTCCAATGGTGTGGACGGCTACTAAGGGAAGAGCAATCCTGTGACCGGCCACCTCCATGTCTTTGGTAATCTCCACTTCGCCATTCTTGATCAGGCAGACATCGCAGCTTGTTCCCCCCATGTCCAAGGTGATGACGTTGGCCAATCCGTGCAGCGATCCATGGTGAATACCAGCCACCGGTCCAGCCGCAGGCCCGGACAAGACGCTTCTCACGCCAAACTGTCTGCCTACCTCGGAGCTCATGACTCCTCCGTTCGATTGCATCACTAGTAGCTTGCCGGTAAAACCTTTCTCCTCCAGCTTGGCCTCAAGAGATTCAAGATAACGGGCCAGTACAGGCGTCACATAGGCGTTGACTGCCGTTGTGCTGATTCTTTCGTACAGTCGAATTTCAGGGAGAACCTCACTGGACAGCGAAATATGAACGTCAGGCAAAAGCCGCTGCAGAGTCGCACCCAATTGTCGTTCGTGGCTGTCGTTCAGGAAAGAAAAGAGCAATCCTATGGCCACGCTTTCTATGCCATCAGCGCGCAGCTTCTCTATCGGAACCTTCAGCGCGTCATCCTGGATTGCCATCAGTTCCGATCCCTCGCAGTTCGTGCGTTCCTCGACTGAATAGATTCTCTGTCGGGGAATCAGAGGAACAGGCGGACTTTGCCTGGGGTCATACTGGTTCTCACGCAATCCTCTCCGCATATTCAAGATGTCCCGAAAGCCCGCCGTAGTCAGTAGAGCTGTGCTGGCGCCATTCCGGGTCAACAGACTGTTGGTAGCGACCGTACTGCCATGAATGATGATCTCTGTTTCGGCCAGCATCTCCTCCAAGGTCACTTCTTGATCCACGGCAGCCAGACTCAGGCCTTCGATCACGGCACTTCCCAAGTCCTCAGGATCGGAAAGGGTCTTGTACAGTCGCTTGTCTTGACTCTGGTCAATCACAACCAGGTCGATGAATGTTCCCCCAACATCCACCCCTATTTTGAAGCTCATGGATTCTCCCTGACCGTATTCTAATGTTCATGTAACCCTAAGTGTTAGTCAACAGCTGTCTTGTTAACACGGATTCCACGGATTGACGAACACGGATTGACACGGATTCGGAGGTTTGTGAGTTGCACGCCTTGTCATCGCGGCGCCTGCGGCCCTTCGTCACAACAACCTATGCATAATCCGGGCTGGGAGTCTGGAATCGTGAAGCGGCCAGAACGGAACTCCTCAAGAAGCTGGAATTTGACTATTTTTATTGACTCAGATCCACTAGGCTAATCGTTTACAAAAAACCAGAATGGGGGACTTTTTTATGGCAGCTTCGAAAGTGACTTTTAGAGATCACGGGCAGATGATGATCGAAGGGGATTTTGTTATTGAAGATTCAAAGGGGAACACGTTTGACCTTTCAGGTCGTACCAAGATTTCTCTGTGCCGATGTGGCCACTCCCGGAACAAGCCGTTTTGTGATGGTTCTCATCATGGCCGATCGGATCCCAGTGAGAAGTTCAATTCTGAGATAGAAGCCTGCAAACTGCCTGAAATGAAGGTGAAGAAGGATTAGGCTGACCCGACCCATCGGGTATTCTCTTGCTATTCCAAATTAGTATCAATCCGAGTGTTTCGACAGAGAGGAATTCAGAGATGGCCGTGTACATGATCGTAGACGTTGATGTCAAAGACCCGTCTGCCTACCAACGATACCAAGCAGAAGTGCCTGCTCTGATCAGCAGACATGGAGGTGAGTGTCTGGTTCGAGGTGGAAACTACGAGGTGCTCGAGGGAGACTGGAAGCCAAACCGATTGCTCTTGTTTCAATTTCCCGACAAGGAGTCGGTGCAGGCGTTTTTCAGTGACCCGGAATACCAGCCATTGAAAGAGATAAGGCACAGTGTGGCTGAGACCGACATAGTGCTTGTAGAAGGCCTGTAACTGAGCCGTTGCCGCGCAAACCCATGACAGGGAATCGAGGGAGATGCGTCGATTGGGCGTCTGGCTACTGCTGATTTGCTTGGGAATCTCGGGTTCCTTGGTGACGTTCTGGGTTGTCGTCACCCAGCCTCTGTTCAGGGTCCGAGAAGAGGCTTCGGAGCTGTCGGCGGCGGACCCGGCTCGACTCGAGGTTCACGTGCGGAAGTTATCGGAGACGTTTTCCCCAAGAAGCGAAATGCATACCGAGAACCTGAATCTTGTTGCCGACTATATTCGAATGGAATTCAGGCAGACCAGTGGAAAAGTGTCCGATCAGTGCTATGAAGTTCAGGGAAAAACATACTGCAATGTGAGTGCTCTGTTGGGGCCGGAGACCGAAGAACGCATTGTTGTGGGCGCCCACTATGACGCCTTTGAGGGGCATCCTGGAGCGGATGACAACGCAAGCGGAGTCGCCGGGCTGATCGAACTTGCCCACTTGCTGGACAGGAGACCTCTGTCAATGGGCGTCGAGCTTGTGGCCTATACCTTGGAAGAGCCGCCCCATTTCTACACTCAAAACACCGGGAGCGCCGTACATGCCGCTTCCCTCAAACAGGAAGGCATGGAAGTTCGCATGATGGTTTCGCTGGAAATGATCGGTTTTTTCAGCGATGCAGACAATAGCCAGCGGTTCCCATTGTCGCTCCTGAAACTGTTCTATCCCTCCCAGGGAAACTTCATTACGGTGGTGGGCAGTCTGGGTCAGGGATCGACGGTACGCCGTGTCAAGGCTGCCATGCGTTCAGGCTCAGCGTTGCCGGTTTATTCGATCAATGCTCCGGCGTTCATTCCGGGGATCGATTGGTCCGACCATCGTTACTATTGGGAACAGGGCTATCGTGCGGTGATGATCACTGATACGTCCTTTTACCGAAACTCGAATTATCATACGGAGCTTGATACCCCGGATACGCTCGACTATGAGCGGATGGCCATGGTGGTTCAAGGCGTGTGTGCAGCAGTTCTCTCATCTTCTCAATAGTGCGGCCCGGGTCCAAATACCAAGCCGCTCCTGAACCCGGCATTTCCAGTCCGGGGGATTGTGTCCAGGAGCTGTTGGAGAGACAATAGGTCTGTTGAAGGTCAGGTGGCCGGTTGTCCGGGCGGGGCGGCAGCCGGTTGGAAACAGGCTTGAATGGATGAGCATTATTTCCGTGAGGTGCTGAAGATGGTTCAGTTTTTTAAGAACGAAGAGGAAGTTGCGGCCTACGCTAAAGAGGTCTACGAAAGCAAATTCAAGACCGAATACGAAGCGAAGCACAAGGGGAAGTTTCTGGCGGTGGATGTGCAGGGAGAAAAGGTTTATCTGGCGGAAACACCGGAAAATGCACGGAAGCTGGCGGTCAAAACCAATCCCACCGGCCTGTTCCACGTCATACAGATATAAGCCCAGGGCAGACACGGATTGACACGGATATAGAGAACACGGATTGACACCGATTAAGAAAGGTGTGTCTTGTCATTCGACACTCGACAATCGTCAATCGACACTGGTCAGCTGTCCCACCGGTCAGGTGCTCCGGAGATCAGCTAGGAACGGCCTCGCCGGCCCCTCATGATGTTGCGCGCCAGACGCCAGCGAAGCACCTCGGTCGCGCCTTCGGTGATGCGCAGGCTGCGAAGCTGGCGATACCACCACTCCAGTGGGAGGTCGGTAGTCAGTCCCACACCGCCATGGACTTGAATGGAACGATCCACGACGCGACTGGCCATCTCAGTGCAGGTGATTTTCACCATGTAGGAGAGGTCGCGCACATCCTCGCCGCGGTCGTGCCGCCAGGCACACTCGTAAACCATAAGGCGGGCGGCGTGCAGTTCCATGGCGGAATCAGCCACCATGAATTGAATAGCCTGCCGTTCCGACAGAGCCTTGCCGAAGGTCTCCCGGTGCTCGGAATACTCCATCATCATGTTCAGCGACCGCTGAGCAATTCCCAGAGGCCGAGCCCCCTGGGTCCGAATGCGCCCTTCCGTAATCCATTTCTGGCCCAGGCTGAAGCCTTCTCCCAATTCTCCAATCAGGTTGGTGGCGGGGACCCGAACCTTGTCGAACACGATCTCCCAGGGAGCGTCTCCCATCATGGTGGGCCATTGGCGCTCCAGTGAGACCCCGGGGCTTTTCAGATCCACCATAAAGCAGCTGATTCCGCCGCGGGCGCCTTTTTCAGGATCGGTGACCGCCAGCACCTGGGCAAAGTCGGCCCGTCCGGCTCCCGTAATAAAACGTTTGGTACCGCTGATGATGTAATCCTGACCATCGGGTGTGGCCGAAGTCCGCATGGCACCCGGATCGCTTCCCGCATCCGGTTCGGTCTGGGCAAAACAGATCCGCTTCTCGCCCCGGATCACCGGATAGAGAAAGCGTTCTTTCTGTTCTTCGTTGCAGTGGAAGAGGACTGCCCGCACGTTCGGTCCGAAAATCTCGTTTTCCCGGAAGGGAAGCAGCACGGTGCGGGCCAGTTCTTCCGTGATGACACAGCGGGGTAAAAGTTCCAGGCCCGCTCCCCCGTACTCTTCCGGTACCTCCAGCAGCCACAGGCCCAAATCCTTGGCTTTCTTCTGAAGGGGCTTGAGGATCTCTTCCGGCATCCCCTCCTCCCCCTCGGGGCGGTATTCGTTTTCTTTGGGAATCAGCTCTTCATCCACAAACCGTTGGGCGATCTCTTTCAACAGTTTGATCTCACCCGGTAGTTCAAAATCCATGACAGATGGTCTCCCTCAAACGCGTTTAATGTCTATCTGCTGGGACTCTTGCCAACAGTGCAGCAGCTCGGATCAATAGCTGACACACTCCGGAAGACAAGGAGTGTAGCAGATCTATTGGCAGGTCGTACGTTGTTTGTGGGGTCGCCGGCGCCAGCGAGAAAGCCGATCGACAGGGGCCTGTCGAAGGGACTCGTGTGTTGGAACGTTCTACTCTTGAATCTGACCGAGTGCAGCCCGCCCAGCGGCTCTATTCGTCCGAGAGGCGGATGATCTTCAGGTAGGGCCGACCACTCAGCCGATCGTAAAAGCCGAAGACGTCGAGTGCCGCCGGATCATAAGCGAAGGAGAAGAACTGGCAATTGTGAATGGTATCGGCGATTTCACTGCCAACCGAATAGGCGGGTGCCCAGGGCTCCGAACGATGCAGATGACTCTCGGCTACCGTGTAGACCACTCCTTCAATATGAACCGGTCCGTCATCACCCTTCATGCCGATCTTGCCGTTGGCTGCCAGGGCGGGGTAGCTAGAGTACATGATGTCATACCGGTCGGAATCAGCCACCTCGAACGCGTCTGTGGCAAAGTCGTATCCCGCTCCATCCACCGGGGTCCCTGCCGGATACTCATTTTCGTAGAGGCTGTCCTCGATAGGCACAAACCAGGGTGCCTGACGGTCCTCCCAGGCCAGAAACTCGGTAGCCGACAGGGCATCGAATTTCCCGTTCACAACCAGGGAGCCCTCCATTCTGACCACGGTATTGATATCCACGTTGATCGTGGTGTCCCCTTCGAGGTACAGCACCGAATCCGTGCCAGCAAACTCCTCCCCTTCAATAATGACTTCATAGGTCAGGTCGGCACCCGAGTCGGCCGCGCAGGGGTAGGATGGGCAGCTGGTGAGCGTTGAACCCACCTCAACCTGATAGTCAGGATTCGGTCCGTTCGGAACCCGAATCGCCCGTTTGGCAGGGCAAGCCGGTGTTCCGTTGACATCGCACTTCTTTACGCTGACCGGAATGTCAGTCGCCAACAGCGATCCCGGGTACTCGGATTGAGGCAGTGCGGTGGCCGTCCCATCAGTCGGAGCGACTCCCCCGAATTCCGCCCAGTTGCGCGCGTTGGTAAGAAGACTCTCGAAGTCGCTGCTTGAGATGGTTCGGCCTGTTCCGGCGAGCGATTCCAGCTCATCAAAATCGAGGCTGGGAAACTCCTTGAGTGGTGGGGGTGGGATCACCTGTTGCACGGGAGCACTGGAAACGGTGGGCGAAGGATTGGGATCGCCCTGAAGGGCCGGTACCGGGGAGCCGCTGGTGCCGAATATGGTGTCGGGCACCCCGGCTTCACCCTCTGCCGGCCCGGTATTGGCTGCAACATACTGGACGGCTTCCACTGAACCGTTGATGGTTACCCCTTTGTCAACCAGGATCCCGCTGTTGGAGAAGATCGAGGTTTCCAGGGTCAGGGCGCCGGTCAGATGGGAGTGGTTATCAAAATGGATATAGTTTCCATAAAGGGCATATTTGAGGGCTTCCACCTTGTCCGGTCCCTTCACTAGGGCGGTGACCGAACGGGTCACGCCACTCTGGTTGACGATGGCTTTCAGCTCGAAAAACTCATCCACAGTGGTGGGCGTCGGGTCGGTCAACTCGACACTGTAACTTTTCCCGTCAATGGTCCCGGTAAAGGTGTGTGTGCCGGAGTGGTCCGAACCCAG
>JAUXKG010000033.1 GCA_030624355.1 Acidobacteriota bacterium | reverse complement strand
CCTGATCAATCTGAACATGCCAGGCATCCTGCTTGAGATCGGATTCATCAGCAATCCCTCAGAGGAAGGCTACTTGAAGAAACAACAGGGACAAGAAGCTGCGGCAGAGGCCATCTACACCGGAGTCGAGAAGTATTTTCGAGCCTTGGGAACCGTTCCTCTCAAACAACGCCGCGCCGCTCTGCAACCGTAGGACCCTGCCTTCCTCAATCTGCCAGGTGAAAACAATGCGAGTATAATGATACTGAGCATGTGTTCTCCCCTCACACGAAGTCTCTGCAGAAACCTGATCTATGCGATCCTGTTGACCATTCCCTGCGGCACCCTTGGCGCCGCAGCTAACGTTGAACAGTATTTTCCGGAGCTGACCGGCTACAGCTTTGAAGCAATAGCCGAGATCGCAGACCCACAGAAACAGGATCGGATTGGCCCCTTCAGCCGCTCGGTGCTGAACGAATACATTCTGCTCTCCTATTCCCGCTGGCGGATTCGCTCTGAGAATTCCCTGCCTCATCCTCCATGGGAGCTGGAGGTATATGAAATGCAGGATGCTGCCGGGACGTTTGGAATATTTTCGACATGGGACACCTACTCCGAGAACCATTCCAAGAACCGCCTCAAACTGTCCGTTGATAATCACAAACATGCGGACAGTCTCTGCTTCTGGCGAGGAGTTTATTTTTTTCGTTTGATCCACTCATCGACTACAGAGGCCAACTGGAGGGAAGCTCAAGAGTTGGCTGCAGCGTTGGTGGAGGCCATTCCGCTGATCAATCTCCATCCCGTTACCGTGGTCCACCTTCCCCAGGACGGCCTGATCCAGGAGTCAGTTCGTTTTTACCTCGGAAAATCTTCCTTTGCCTCCAACAACCACTTCCCCAAGGAGCTCCATACGAAGATCGGCTTTGAAAAAGACGTCGAAATAGCCTTCGCCCGCTACCTGCCTGGCAATTATTCCCTCTTCCTTCTGGGATACCCGACTGTAGCGCTAGCGGCAGATCGATCGGTCCAGCTACAAGACGCCATGGAGTCGTACTTTTCCCCCCAAGGAGTCTATATGAAGCGGGTTGGCGTGCTGATCGCTCTGTTCTTCGGACCGGAGCCAGAAGCACAGAGAGTCTTGGAGAAAGTCCACTATACACCTACAATCAAGTGGATTTATGAAAAGGACGTCGACCCCATACCCCGGCACAGTCGAGACGAAATTTTGACTCTTCTGGGCGTTTTCGAGCGGTCCATGTTGATGACTGTGTTCCTGCTTTCAATGACGATCGGAGGAGGGGCAGGACTGGGACTCATTCGATATCGAATTCGCCAACTCTATCCCCCAGGAAGTCCAAAGGATGGAGCGATCTACCTGAACCTGAAGTCAAAAATAAGAAACTGAGAACTAGCCCGAATTATTCATAGGTTCTTGTCACGAAGTGGTGTCGCCTTCATCTGAGCGCAGTGAAGAGACCTTTCACTGAGCGTAGTGAAGAAAGCGCCGCGATGACAAGGCGTACCACTCACAAACCTCCGAATCCGTGTCAATCCGTGTTCGTTAATCCGTGGAATCCGTGTTAACAAGGCAGTACAACACAGTCAGCGCGGATGATTGCGGCACTGCAGTAAATAATTTATGAATAATTCGGGCTTAGGAAAAACTCTAATTCTGTACCACTTCTTCCCGGTTCAGTGAGACCATCTCGTTATCATCTTCGACCGACTGACGGAGCCGATCCATAAATCCGGGAAGTGCCGAGCTCACCCGGTTCCAGTTAGGGATCAACACCGCTCCGTGTGGATCACTCACGAAATTTCTTGAGGCCACTTCCAGGGCTTTCCGAAATGCGTCCACCGCCATATTTTCGACGTGTCGATCAAATTCCAGGCCGTTAAGCGCAGCATCGTCGCTGTACCAACGAATAATATCCTCTGCGGAGCGCTGATAAGAGGTAGAGAGGGTACGAAAGAAGGATTCACTCATGACCACCCCTTCGGTGGCCAGGGTTCGCAGCAGTGAGTCTGCGATATCCACGCTCATCTTCATCAACCCTCTGGTCGGATCCTGGGGTGAAAGCTCCTGGTGTTTGTGTTCGTAGTTGTCTGCCAGATCCACCTGGCAAACCCGCTTGAGAGAACAGTTCCGATAAACCTCACACAGCATGCCAATCTCCAGTCCCCAGTCAGCCGGAATCCTGTTCACCCTCGCCAAATCCTTAGTGATGGCAAATTCACCGGAAAGTGGATAGCGAAAGCTCTTCAAGTACTCGAGAAGCGAAACATTCCCTGCCAGCTGGCTCAGCGATCTAAGCAGTGGCGTCAGGAAAAGCCGCGTCACACGTCCATAAAGACGTTCCCCATAGCGGGCATAGTATCCCTTGCAGTATTCGTATCCAAGTTGGTTGTTGGTCACTGGATAGCAGAGGCGCGCCAGCAACCCGCGGCTATAGGACACGATGTCGCAATCGTGAAGAGCGATCACAGAGGCTCTCTCTGTGGCCAACACATAGCCAAAGGAAAACCAACTCCCCCGACCCTTCCCTTGCTCCCCTACCGGCAGTTCATGACTTTCCAACTCGCGAACCAGTTTCTTCATTCTGGGCCCGTCATGCCACAGAATGCGCAATCGCTGAGGGAGTTGTGAAAAGTAGGAGGCGGCCTCTTGGAATTGATCACGATCCATGCGGTCCATGCTCAGCACGCTCTGATCGATGTAACGGACCTCTTTGAGATCCTCTACAATGCGGTCCAGGGCTTCACCCTGAAGTTCGGAGTAGAGACAGGGCAACACCAAGGAGATTGGGCGCCTTCTGCTGAATCCAAGTAACTGCGCTTCCAGCCTCTCAACGTTGACTTCGCCCAGTCGATGGAGGGTGCTAATCGGACCCGATTGATGAAAGTCACCCACATGTGGAGTTTAACACCAACTATCTGGAGGGAGCAACCGGTTGGCCGCTCCTCTAGTATCGCTATAATGTACCCATGATCTCAGCTGATCTTCGATCATCCCTGGAGAAAATCTATCGCAGTGCCTTTCAGGCCGTGGAGCCAGAACGAGCCGTTCGTGCTTTTCTGAACCGGAATGGAGACACCCTTACGGTGGCCGACCATTCCTATTCTGTTAAGGATCGGAGAATCTTCCTGGTAGGCGCGGGAAAGGCCGGAGTTCCTATGGCTCGCGCTGTTGAGACGACTTTGTCTGAGCAGCTCAGTTCAGGCGTTGTGGTTGTTCCTCACCACTACGGAGGGCAACTGGAAGCAACTACTGTTTTAGAAGCCGGTCACACGGAGCCTGATCAGCAGGGGCTTCAAGCCGCTCAACAGATGCTTGACTTCCTTCAAAGCGAACTGACCCCACGGGATCTCCTCATAGTCGTTTTCTCGGGTGGTGGATCGGCTCTCCTGCCCGCTCCTGTGAGCGGTGTCTCCCTTGAAGACAAGAGAAAGACGACTGCCTTGCTCCTCAAAAGTGGGGCTACGATTCAGGAAATGAATACCATTCGCAAGCACCTGAGCCGTATCAAGGGAGGACGCCTGCTCAACCACACTGGGGGCGCACAGGTCGTGACCCTGCTGCTTTCCGATGTGGTGGGCGACGACTTGACGAGTATCGCTTCCGGTCCCACCGTAGCAGATCCCACTACCTTTGCTGACTGTATGGAGATTCTTGAAAGATATGCTATCGGAAAATACGTTCCGGAACCGGTCATGGAACATCTGAGTCACGGATCGAAAGGTTCCAATGCTGCTGCAGAGACACTGAAACCAGGTGAGCCATGTTTCGATCAAGTACAAAATGTTATCGTTGGCAGTAACATCCTGGCACACCAAGCCGCAGCCCGCAAGGCGGAACAATTAGGTTTTGCACCCTTGATTCTGTCCTCCTCCATTGCCGGTGATACTGCTTCGGCCGCCGGACTGCACGTTGCCATTGCTCGCGAAGTCCTTTGCAGTAACCATCCCCTGCCGGCACCCTGTTGTCTCATTTCCGGAGGAGAAGCCCCAGTACATGTAACCGGAGATGGAAAGGGGGGCCGCAATCAGGAATTTGTCTTGCACTGCGCACGACAAATCCAGGATTGGCAGTCTTCCCAGGTGTTATTTGCCAGTGTGGGGTCAGATGGAATCGACGGGCCAACCGACGCAGCGGGAGCACTCGCTTCGCCTGACACTGTTCGCCGGGCCCAACTGAAGTCCTTGTCGGTTGATGACTATTTGGAGCGAAACGACTCCTATCACTTTTTTTCCCAGCTGCAGGATCTAATCATCACCGGACCTACTCAAACCAACGTGATGGACCTACATTTTGTCTTGATCGCTCACACCTAGGAGCCTGTCCTCTTTTTTCTGCAATCATTCTTCAAAGCCTCGTTCAAGGAGCCCGAGCGAAATCCTTCCAGATCCAACGTCACATAGTCGTATCCTACCGACTTCAAGTGAGAACTAATCTGCTCAAATAACTGGGGATCCAAAAGCCTGGCCATCTCGCTTCGATCGACCTCGATCCTGGCCAGGTTTTCGTGGTGGCGGACCCGAAAATTGCAGAGTCCCAGATCTCTCAGAAAGGCCTCCGCCCTCTCCACTTGGCCAAGCTTCTTGTCAGTGATCTGCACACCATAAGGAAATCGGGAAGAAAGACATGGCATGGCAGGCTGATCCCAGGTGGGCAAATCCAGTTTGCAGGACAGGGCACGGATCTCCTCCTTGTGGATTCCCACCTCCATCAAAGGACTGACCACCTCTCGCTCCCGAGCTGCCTTCCGCCCGGGCCGATAGTCACTCACGTCATCGACATTGCTGCCATCGAAGATGACATCCATGCTCCACTGCTTCCGTAACTTCTCCAACCGGCTATACAGTTCCGTCTTGCAAAAATAGCAGCGGTTGGAGGGATTTCCAGTGTAATCCGGATTCTCCATCTCCCGGGTTTCGATCAGATGGTGGTTCAGGCCGTACTGCTGGGCAAAATCAATGGCAATCTTTCTCTGAAAATCCGAAACCGCGGGAGAAAGTGCTGTTACAGCACGAGCCCGCTCTCCAAGGACCCGGTGGGCTGCGAAGGCCAGATAGGCGCTATCGACTCCACCGCTAAAGGCAACCAACGCGGACTGATAGCGACTGATGAAGGAAAACAGTTGTTCTTCTTTTTGAACAATTGTCACGTCTTAGATTATCTTATCACAGACACTTATCCGAGCTTATCCCCTGTGTTAGAATGATGCCAACATGAACCAGGCAGCCGGCCCTTTTTTGCTTTCCATCCTTATCTCGATCTCCGGTGTGGCCTCCCTTCCACTGCAGGCGCAAGAACAACAACCTCCCATTGAAGAGAAGGAGGATCCAACTCAAGGTCGAGCCGCTCTTCGGGTTTCCGTAGACCAGGTGCGGGTGGATGTGACAGTCCTGGACAAGAAAAAGAGTCTGATACAGGGACTCCAAAAGCACCATTTCAAGATCTACGAGGACAAGGTCGAACAGGAGATCACCAATTTTCTACCGATCGAAGCCCCTATTACCGCGGTGATGGTCACAGAGTTTAGCAAAGCAGTTCCTTGGGAATATATCTATGAAGCCCGGCTGGCCTCCAACACCTTTGTGCAGCAGATAAGGGACGACGACTGGATTGCAGTTGTCGCCTATGACATCAGACCGGAAATCCTGGTCGATTTCACACAGAGCAAAGCCGAGGTTCAACGCGCCCTCGGCAAGCTGAATTATCCAGCTTTCAGTGAAAGCAATCTCTACGACACCATCTTCGATGTGCTGGATCGCGTCCAGGAAGTGGATGCGAGGGTCGCCGTGATTCTCATCAGTTCAGGTCTGGACACCTTCAGCAAGAAAAACCTGAACGAAACCATGGATAGAGTGAAACGGTCGAATGTCGTGATCTATTCGGTCAGCCTGGGGGGCAATCTGCGGGCTCGCCGTGAACCTTGGCTTCCCGGCACGGTCCGTCTATCTCTTTACCAGGGCGACGCCACCCTGCAGTATTTCGCCAAATACACGGGTGGTGAATTTTTTCGCCCCCGTTTCGTGCAACAGTTTCGGGGAATCTTCCAATCCATTTCCGATTCACTGAGAAACCAGTATTCCATCAGCTATGTTTCTTCCAATCCCAAAAAGGACGGCAAGTATCGCAAGATCAAGGTGGAGGCATCGGCAGATGTTGACCACGACGGAAAGCCTGAAAAACTCAAGGTCCGTCATCGAGAAGGGTATCTGGCCAAGGAAAGCTGAGCGCTGCGCCCGTTATCCGACTGATCGACCCACCTCAATCGGCAACTGTTCAACCACATTCAAATCAAACCCTTCCAACCCCACCATCCTCTTTGGATGATTGGTCAGAAGCCGAATCTGGCGTAGACCCAGATCGACCAGAATCTGAGCCCCAATTCCATGACCTCTAAAATTCACCGGGTGTTGAACCTCATTGGGTTCCGTTCCCTCCTGATGCTCGAATTCAGCCAGTAGCGATCCGTCCCGTCCCTTCAGGCGTAAATACACCAGTACCCCGCGACCTTCTTTTTCAATCAACTGCAGAGATCTTCTCAGCTCTTTACCTGCTTGACCCGCTCCTCTCAAGAAAACATCATCCACCACCGATTCCCTTTGAACTCGGACCAGAACCGGTTCCTCTCCGCCGATATTCCCCTTAACAAAGGCCAAATGCAGATCTCCATCCAACTCGTTTTTGTACAGATGTAGGTCAAAGCTGCCCAACTCGGACTGGAACGGCCTGTTTCCGACCCATTTAACGAACTTCTCCGTGTTCAGTCGGAACTTGATCAGATCCACAACCGAGAGAATTCGCAAGCCATGCTCCTTCCCGAACTGCTGCAGGTCGGGAAGACGGGCCATAGTTCCGTCCTCGTTCATGATCTCACAGATCACTCCAGCAGGAGCTAAACCGGCGATCTGAGCCAAATCCACGGCGGCTTCCGTCTGGCCCGCTCTTTTCAGCACACCCCCTCGGCGGGCCCTCAGTGGGAAAACATGACCCGGTTTGATCAAATCTTCGGGACGGCTTTCAGCGTTGACTGCGGTCAGGATAGTCATAGCTCTGTCAGCAGCTGAGATTCCCGTGGATACATTCCGACGTGCTTCGATACTGACGCAAAAAGCGGTCCCATGGGTCGACTCATTCTTGTTCACCATGAGAGGAATTCTCAGTGCATCCAGTCGCTCACCGGTCATCGCCATACAGATCAATCCTCGCCCGTGGTAAGCCATGAAATTAATTATATCGGGCGTCACCTTCTCCGCCGCGATCGTGAGGTCCCCCTCATTCTCGCGATGCTCTTCATCGACGACAATCACCATCTTTCCTTGGCGAATGTCGTTAACCGCTTCTTCTACTGTACTCAACCTCATTTTACCGGATCCTGAAAACCCTCATTATACAGAAAATGGACCGTTTAGAGATTCAAGTATCTACGGGAGTCGGGACAGTGAGGATAGAATTGAAGTCCTATCTGACTGGAGGCAATTTTTTAATCCATCGCAACTTATTGGTCGCGACCGTCGAGACGGCTCGCAGAGACTGACGGAAGTGGGCTGAGACATATTCTACCAGCAGCGGGTTGTTCGGATCTCTGTGAAAGACCCACGAGCCTCTCCGGCTGTCTTTAGCATAAATGACCGGACTTTGGACAGCTTTCCGGTTGAGGGTAATCGTATAGTCTCCCTCTCCTACCAACCTCAGATCCAGTGATGATGAACTAGCACTCATTCTCGTCTCAACCTCCTCAATCAATCGGCGATACAACTGTTCAGAAAGCCACATCGCCAACTCGTCTTCAGATTCGACATCAACGCCGAACTTGAATAAACCGGTGAATGAGAATTGCTGTCCATCCTGAATCGCTTGCTGATACAAGTGCAGTGTCCCCTGCTCACTTTCCGACTCCCATTCCAGAACAATGTCGGGTCGAAATCGAGCCAGGCGAAGGACAAACTGGCTCTCGGCATTGCGGGTTAGATTGGAATAGACCAGTACGGAATTGGGCCCCAGAACCAACGGGTCTCCCAAGAGCAGAGTCGAAGAAAGAAACGCGACAATAGTCCACATCCCGAGGATTCGCTTCACATGGGATTCCACATATTTGCTAAGCACATCCGCTTCCAGGTTGACCCGATCACCCTTCTGCAACTCCTTGAAATTCGTGACTTCATGAGTATGAGGAATAATCGCCACCTCAAAACCCTCAGAGTCCAATCCGGAAATGGTCAGACTGACGCCATTTACGGTAATGCTGCCCTTGAGCACACAGTGATGAAGAATATCCGGCGGGGCAGTAAAACGAAATATTCTGGAGTTCCCCTCTGAGGTAAAAGAGAGGACCTCACCCGTTTGATCCACATGTCCTTGCACCAGGTGCCCCCCCAAAACACCCGCAATGGTAGCCGCCGGCTCCAAGTTGACCGGATCTCCTGAGCGCCGATCACCGATGTTGGTCAGTCTGAGTGTTTCGGGAGAAACTGTGACCGTAAATGACTGTTCGTCCTTTTCCGTAACGGTGAGACACACGCCATCGATACTGACGCTGTCTCCAGACCGAAGATCCGGCAGAAGCTGCTCACACTTGATCTGTAAATCAGCTCCGCTGCCAGTTTGTGTCTTTGAGAGGATCTCTCCTCTTTCCTGAACAATTCCAGTAAACATAGTTTCTTGATATTCAGACTCATCAAGGAGCGGATCGATCAACTCGGAACAAATCCCCTCGAACCCTCTTCTTTTCTCTGGGTGCGCTCCACCCGCGTCTTCAACAATCGTACTTCCTTTGCAGTCATCTTTCGAGAAGCGCCTGGGGAAAGATCACCCAGCAGAATGGGCCCGATGGAAACCCGGCGAAGGCGCATGACCGGATGTCCGATGTGATCAAACATTCTTCTGATTTGGCGATTTCTCCCGTGAAACAGAGCAACCTGATACCAACAATTGGAACCCTTTTTCAACAAGGTAATTCTACAGGATGAAAATCGCTCACCTCCGATTCGGCCCCCCTGGCGAAGACGTTGCAGCATTTCCTGCCGGGGCTGGCCTCTCACTTTGACCCGATACTGCTTTTCGATCTGTCCAGAACTGATAATCTTGCGGGTTAATCCTCCATCGTTGGTCAGCACCATCAGTCCTTCGCTTTGGAAATCCAATCTTCCTGCGGGGTACAGGCGTCTGCTGGAGCGTATAAGATCGGTCACCACAGGCCGGCCCTTTGGATCGGATACAGAACTGAGTACTCCTTGTGGCTTGTTGACCAGGTGGTATTCAAGCTTTTCGGGCCGGAGGAGCACTCCGTCCACCCTGATCTTGTCCTTCGCAGGATCGGCGCTCGTTCCCAGCTTGGAGGCAGGATGCCCATTGAGGGTAACCCTTCCCTGCCGAATCAGATCCTCGGCCTTTCTGCGCGAGGTAATCCCCGCAGCTGCTATGATCTTTTGTAGACGTTGTTGCACGGCCAACAATTCTTCCTATGGATGAGGCTGCATTCCACCACGGTCCGCTTCTTAGCCCGAATTATGCATAATCCGGGTTAGGACAGTTGGAACAGCGCACTATACCTCACAGAGTATATGCTCATTTCCGTGAAGAGGCGCAATCTCTAGCAGCCTGTCCGAGTAATAGGTAGGGTCGCGCAGATGGGGCTTGGGTGGGCAGGTCGAGGAGCGAGGAGGAGGCGATGCAGGGACATCGGCGACGACAAGCGACCAAGAGATGCACCGCAACCCCCTTCCGCCCAAAGGGTTACGGCGGCACCTGTAACGCGACCTCACCTATTACTCGGAAAGACTCCCGGGCTGGGCTAAAACTTCTTCCAGTTCCCCTAAGGTGGGCAGATCGGAAAGATCCTTCAGGCCGAAGTGCAACAGGAAGTCTTTGCTGGTTCCATACATGATGGGTCGTCCCACTGCTTTTTTACGGCCACGGATTTCAATCAGTCTTTTTTCCAAGAGGGTTCTTATAGTCGAGCTCCCTCTTACTCCCCGGATTTCCATAATCTCCGGCATGGTCACGGGCTGCTTGTAGGCAATTACAGAAAGTGTCTCCAGGGCTGCCAGAGACAACTTCGAGGAAGGTTTGGTCTTCAGGTAGCTACGAATAATTTCGTGATGCTCGGGACGGGTTGTCATGCGGTATCCACCGCCAACTTCACGAATTTCCATCGCTTCCTGCAGTGAACTGAAGTTGGAGCTCAGACGTCCGAGGGCTCCCTTGAGATCTTCGGCACTTGTTTTCGGATAGATCTCCTGCAACTGAGAAAGCATCAGCGGTTCCCTGGCCACGAAAAGAACTGCCAAAATCTGGTTCTCCAACTCTGCTGTCAACATGCCAGAATTCGAATGTCCTTGAATACGCCCTTTTGTGACAGGCGAACCTCTTGCAACCTGGCCAACTCCAGAAGAGCAACCAGGGTGACCGCCAGATGAAGTCGTGAAATCTTGTGTCTAAAAAAGAATGAAAATAAAACTTCCTGCTGAACCTTCAGGAGACGTCGAATTTCTGCAATCTTCTCTTCGACAGTGACCGGATCGTGCTCCACCTCCAGCACGATCTGCTCCTTGAAACGTTCTACCACCTCATGGAAGGCATGAATCATATCGTACAATGTCGCCGATACAGCCTCCTGCTCTTCCTCCTCAAATTCACTTTCGCCTCGGGACCACACGGAAAGTTCTACGGTTTCCAACTCGTACAGCATGTGCGCCGCCTTTTGGAACCTTTCGTATTCCAGTAGCTGCTGAACCAATTGCTGGCGGGGATCGTCCTCTTCCTCTTCAACCATGTTTGGGTCGGAGGGCAAGAGCAGTTGTGACTTAATGTGAATGAGCGTGGCCGCCATCGCCACAAACTCACCCGCCACGGTGATATTCAGATCCTTCATCACCTGGACGTAGCGCAGATATTGGTCGGTGATTTTGGCAATGGGAATGTCATAGATATCAACCTCCTGCTTACGGATGAGATGGAGGAGGAGATCAAGAGGTCCTTCAAAGATCTCAAGTTGAATGGTGTAATCATCTGTCGCAGTCGACGTTTGCTGATTCACGCCAGGTAGTCTAGCCCTTCGGCCTGACGTGTCTCCGCGGTTCCGTATCGGTCATCCGATGTGTCACCAGCCTTCTGCCGAGTAGTCCAGTTTCATCGCCTGGCGAACCTCCTGCATCGTCTGTTTGGCGATGCGGCTGGCCTTACCAGTACCTTCCACAAGGATCTCCTTGACATCGCTCGGACTGCGTTCCAGCTTCATTCGCTTTTCGTGCAAGGGTTCAATGACAGGAAGCATCCCTTTCAGCAACATCTCCTTGCAGTCTGAACAGCCAATTCCGGCCGTACTACAGCCTTGCACAACCCAGTCTCGCCCGGCGGATTCAGTGAAAATCTTATGGTAGTCGAATACCGGACATACCTCAGGATTGCCCGGGTCAGTGCGCCGCTTTCGAGCAGGATCGGTGATCATTGTCATGATCTTTTTCTGAATCTGTTTCGGATCTTCCGACAACTGAATTTCATTGCCATAGCTTTTACTCATCTTCCGACCGTCAGTACCGGGAAGACGAGGAGATTGGGTCAATTTTGCTTCGGGTTCGGGAAACACTGTCCCATAGAAATTATTGAAGCGGCGTGCTACTTCTCGTGACAGTTCGATGTGCGCCACCTGATCCTCCCCGACCGGGACCAAATCCGCCTTGTAAATCAAAATATCAGCAGCTTGAAGCAGCGGATAGCCCAAAAAACCGTAAGTGGAAAGATCCTTGTCGCGAAGCTGTTCCATCTGCTCCTTGTAGGTAGGAACCCGTTCAAGCCAGGGCGTCGGCACAATCATCGACAACAACAAATGAAGCTCGGCATGTTCAGGAACCATAGACTGAATCATCAGTATTGATTTTTCCGGGTCAAGCCCACTGGCCAACCAATCAACTGCGATCTGAAAGACACTCTCATGCACAGACTCCACGTTCCTGTATTCGGAGGTCAGGGCATGATAATCCACGATTCCAAAGATACAATCGTACTCCTCCTGCATTAAAACCCAGTTTTCCAAAGCTCCCAGATAGTTTCCCAGATGTAGTCGGCCAGTTGGCCGCATTCCACTGAAGACTCGTTTTTTCATCGCAGGATTACGAATTGACTCTGGTTGCTCGAATGGTACAAAAGTTTCGTGACAAAATGCACTGCAGTAAACAATTTTTGCATAATTCCGACTAAGGTGTCCTGTCCTACAAACGGCATGCTATTTGTAAAGAAAGCCAGGATAATGCATAGGTTGTCGTGACGAAGTGTTGCAGGCGCCGCGATGACAAGGCGTG
>JAUXKG010000471.1 GCA_030624355.1 Acidobacteriota bacterium | reverse complement strand
GAATGGGCCGGTTTCAACGAGAAGCGGAGGTCCTAGCCTCCCTGGATCATCCCAACATTGGGCAGATTTACGGAATCGAAGAGGCAGGCCAGGCCAAGGCCCTGGTTCTCCAGCTCATCCCTGCCCACTCAGCGGAGGATCGCTTCGAAAATCAATCCACCCAGTGGAGCACACTGCGGATGATGGACCAACGAGGCTCTTCCTGCTGGGAAGTCTGGCCCAGGATCCAGTGCTGGTAAAGTTGCTGGAATTGCAGAGAACCCTTCTTGAGATCGATCCAATGGCTGACAAACCGTTCCATCTCCGTGTCGTGCTTTCGCAGGGGATAGGCGAGAGGCTGCGCGACGACTTCGGGCTGCGGGACAACCACGGCGAACTGGGGATAAAGCAGGGTCCAGGCCGAGGCCGCTTCCGCATTGGTTAGGAGGGCATCCAAGTCATCTCCTTTGTTCTCAAAGAAGTCGCGAATAGAGGCAACCTGAACCACTTCGATTCCGGGTGCCTGATCCTGGACCTTGGAGGCGAAATAGTCGTAGCTCACCACCCCGATCCTGAGATCTTCCCGGCTGAATATCCCGTCCAGGGTGGCGAATTCCTTCCGCCGGTGGTCACGAACGACCAGGGCCAGAACCACCTCCATGTAGGGGTTTGAGAATCCCATCCGCTCCAGCCGGGGTGTGGTGATCCCCACTCCCGACATGACGATGTCCACCTGTCTCTTTTCAAGGCGATCGGCAACGCTCTCCAGCTCGACCGGGAACAGTTCGAGCTGGCAGTTTAGCTCTCCCGCCAGCAGATGGGCCATGTCGATATCAAATCCCACCAACTCATCCTCAGCGTTGAAGTAAGAGAAGGGGAGATTATCGGGTCTGTACCCCACACGAAGGGTTCCGCTCTCCCGGATCCCCTCTAGAACGGTCCTTCCGGCAGCCTCTGAGACAGGGCCGGGTGGAGCCTGACGGTGCACGACAGCCGGCGAGGCATTCAGAAGCTGCATGTTGGTGATCAATTCATCTCCCCGGTAGGCACCCTGCAGAGCCTGACCCAGATACATCCGGGTCGAGACAATGACCAGTCCTAGAAGTACCAGAGTAGCCAGGGTGCAGCCGGCGACCCTGTTGACTCTGAACGACAGCAGGCCTCCCAGGGCACTGGCGGTCAAAAGGGTCAGGCTGGAAAGATGCATGACCGCCAGCAGGGTGGCAAAGCGGGAATTGAGAACGCCGGAGATCATGAAAAGCTGAAACAGGTCGGAGGGAATCTGATACATGTCCAGCAGGTAGGGGATGGACACCGTCACGCTGCCAAACATTGAAATCAGCCCGGACACGGCGAAGGTCAGATACTCCAGCCCCGCCAGCTGCGTATCGCTGAACCAGGCCCCGAAGAGGACAAAGAGCAGCGAAAGCAGTTTTCCCAGATGAGGGAAGTTAAATGCGATGGGGACCATGACGTCCACCTGTTGATCGGTCTGCTCTCCTTTGGCCTGGTACTTCTCTAAAAGCCCTTTACACCCTTCGCTGAGAACAGGAAGGACGATAAAGAGGTTACCGGTGGCGAACCCGGTCACCAGGGCATCCCTGGAAACACCTACAAGGTCCCGGTAAGAAAAGGGCGTCAGGGCCGAAACCAGAACCGGCAAAATCCAGAAGGTGAGCACGATTGCCGCAGCGATAAAGAGAATGAAGTAGGCCTGGAGGCGTTCCAACTCCTGGAAACTCATGGTCCCCGCTGCGCTGGCCACCACGGCGAAGACCCCCGCCGGTGTCAGCCTCACCACGAACTGGGTGATTCGAACCAGAGCCTTGGAAAGGACGGAAAGTGGCTGAAGGAAGGTGGCCTTGTCCTCCAACGCAATCAGTGCAATGCCCAGGGCGATACTGAACAGGACAACCGCCGGCACCACACTGTTGGCCAGGGAGGAGAAGGGATTGGAGGGAATCCACAGGTCCAACAGATCCACCGGCTGACCTGGATCCACAAGGGTGGTGCTGAAAAAGGAAGCCGACTGTAAGGTGGGCAGTGCCAGCGACATTAACAGTATCACCCCAAGGCCCAGGCCCCAGAGAAGGAGCAGGACGGCGCCGCCTCTCGATGCCAGCCTTCTGGCCTGCCCGTAGTCGAGACTTCCAATTCCTGTGATCAGGGAAACCACGATGTAGGGGAGAATCGCCATCTGGAGCAGCTTGATGAACGCCTCCCCAAACACGCCAAGAAAGGCACAATATTCCCCGAAGAAGAGGCCGCAAAGCAGGCCTAAAGAGGCCCCGATCAGAATGCTGGTTGAGAGGCTGAGACGCTTTGGTTTGTCTTCTGCTTCGGCCATCAGTCTCGTGTCAGTCCAGGAAAGAAATGGTCAGTAATTCACTGCCGGCTGCCGGAGCCAAGGCGAGTCGTTGACGTCTGTTCCCCTCCATTGTTACTAGCTACCTTTCTCTAAGTGATTGAAAACATGGTGCCGGAGGGGGGAGTCGAACCCCCACGAGAGTCACCCCTCGCCAGATTTTGAGTCCGAACCAAATTCACTCGATTTGTGACGAAAAGCTAATATTTATCAACCAGTTCCCGGATTTTTTGCCAATCCATACAAGTGAAAAGTGACG
>JAUXKG010000467.1 GCA_030624355.1 Acidobacteriota bacterium | reverse complement strand
TCTCTTTGATTTCCATAGACTTATTCTAACCCCTTCTTCGTTGTTAACTGACTTCCGAAACCGCATTCGACCGACGGCGCCCTCAAACAGGCTCTTTACCGGGTTGCTCGAGACCGCGATCCCGGTGCCAGGCAGAGGCATCCGCCAGATAATTCTTCACTTCCGACAAGTCCTCACTCGACAGCAGACCGATCGCCCGGCCCTCCTCCAGGCAGCTTGAAATGCCCACCAGGGTGTGCATGGTGACACCCTCTTGAGCCAGATTCTCGCAACCCTGCTGTTCCCGGTCGACAAGAACCACGCAGTCGGTCACCTTGCATCCTGCCTCTCGGAGTCCCTGAATGAATCCCATCTTGCTCCCCCCATCAGTGATCAGATCCTCCACCAAAAGAACCTTGCCGCTGGCCACTCCTTCCACACGCAGTCCGCCCCCATGGCCCTTGGGCTTCTTTCGGACGTAAACGAACGGTTTGTCCATTCTTTCCGCCACCCAGGAGCCAAAGGGCATCCCCCCGGTCTCACCTCCTGCGACACAGTCGCAATCAATGTTTCGCTGACGACAGAGGTAGTGCACAAAACTCATCAGCATGTCACGGGTTTCCGGATAGGAAATCAGCAATCGACAGTTGATGTAAATCGGAGTGAAATCTCCGGAGGACAACTGAAAAGGGTCTTCTCGATTGACCTCGATCGCCCCGTGGCGCCACAGAATCTCACTGGTTAGTCGGCCGATGTTCCGCTCCATCTCCTGTGCAAGTGCTCGCTCAGTGTCGCTATTCACCATAGATCATTCCTCAAGTTAAAGTGCATTCTGCTCGCAATCGGATCACAACCCCGTTCACCTCGCACCGGAAAATCTTGCCACACAGTGGGACAGAAAACAAAAAAAGTTCCCCGCACAGGAGGCTGAACCGGCGGTAACCTCCCCTCACAGCAAGAGATTTTACCCTCCGTCCCCGGGAGTCATTTTCCCATATATTCCCTCTTGCTATTGTATCCAATCCAGGATACAATGTTCCCTGTTCTCTACCGGCTACTCATCGCTTTCAATAGTTGATGCTATTCAAAGACCGACACAGGGGGGGAGGTACCTCGGAAAGCGAATGAAAAAAACCAACAGGACAGCAGGCAGGTTCGACAAGAAGCGTACACCTGTCAGAAAAACAATTTTTGATCATCTTCGGCGACAGATCTTGGATGAAAAACTTCACTATGGAGAGCGGTTGATCGAAACGGAGATTGCCAACGGGTTAAGTGTCAGTCGGACTCCGGTGAGGGAGGCGTTTCGAAAGTTGGAAAACGAAGGGCTGGTTCAGTATTCACCGGGCAAAGGAGTCACGGTCAGCAGACTCTCCAAAGAGGACATGCTGGAGTTGTACTCGATCCGAGGGGCACTGGAAGGTCTGGCGGCCAGACTGGCAGCTGAGCGAATCACACCAGCAGAGCTGAAGAAGCTGACTTCCCTGCTCCCTGAAATGTCAGAAAGTCACGGAAACCAGGACTATAGGCAAATGGTCAAGCTTCACACAAAATTCAAGGAAATGATCTTTAGGGCTGCTCGCAGCCCACGGCTCCATGAGATGGTAACCCGCTTTCATGAATACACCGAGCGTTCTCAGCTGAGGGCTCTGAGTGTGCCCAATCGTTTCGAGGCCATTCAGACTGAACATGAAAAGATCGTGGCAGCATTGGAGAGCGGCAGACCGAGGGCTGCCGAAAAAGCCGTTCGAAACCATATTGAGCAGGCTCGATCGGCCTACCTGCAAACACTCACTTCAGAACTGATCCTGGAGGAGTTAACAGCATAGAGAGAATGACACTGGCGAAAGAGTCAGCATCTACCCAGGGGGACGGGAGAGACTGGAGAGATCGGGGGGCGTCACAACAAGTCACAACGGACTCAAGGTGGCGCGGGCCGCTTTGAGGATCACACTCCCTGCACGACGGAAGAGATCGAGGTTACTTAGCTAACAGTCTCCTGCCAGTAGGGAAAGCTTGAGACTCGATCGCCGCTTTTTGGTGACAATGAAATGATAAATTCCTGTTTTTTTGGTTGCAACAAAATTCAGTAACAGAATTATTTTAGCTATCTGAGCAAAGGAGCAAATCATGGCTGTTGATATGGTAATTAAGAACGGAACGGTAGTAGTGCCCAATTCGAGTTTGCGGGCGCACGTGATTATTGATGAGGGACAGGTAAAGGAACTGACTCCCTTTGACGAGCTGCCGGAGGCTCGAGAGACGATCGATGCCACCGGCCTGCACGTTCTCCCCGGCTTGATCGATCCTCATGTCCATTTTCGAGTACCGGGCATGGATTACAAAGAAGACTTCACCAGCGGATCCCAGGCGGCCGTGGCGGGTGGAATCACCACCATCATCGACATGCCTAACGTGACACCCATGACCAAGGATGTCGAAGGCTTCAATGCCAAGATGGACTGTGCCGTTGGAAAGTCCCACTGCGAATTCGGCGTCTACGCAGTGATCGTGGAAGACAGCAAGAAGCACATTCTGGCCTTGGCGGATGCGGGCGTACTCGGTTATAAGATCTTTCTGGGTTCGACGGTGGGAGGCATTGAGCCCCCCTCTGACGGTGAGATTCTGGACGCCTGGAACATCATGCGTGAGAC
>JAUXKG010000449.1 GCA_030624355.1 Acidobacteriota bacterium | reverse complement strand
GCTCCTTTTCCTTCTGGGAGCGCCAGCCCGGATGGGAGAGGGCCATTTGGGTCAGTTTGTCGATCCAGCGCATGAAATAGTCGGCCGATGCCTCCGATCGAACCGGCCGATTCCCGAGCAGAATCCAGATCGGATTGGTGGTGGCCTGAGGAAAGGCACCATCAACCGGATGGATACCTCCAGAAGCGGAAGCCTGAAGGGTGATCCAGGAGCTTTCGGTTATCTTCAGCTCTCGGGTAAATGCAAAGAGTGTCCCCTCCCCATCGGGGTCACGGTAGCCAGACAGCGGACCCAGGGGCACTGCTTCTCCATTGATCACCAGGTCGAGATCCTCCAGCGGGACGATCGATTGTACCGTTCCACGAATCTGCAGGGTCCCTCCCTCGACCGGCAGGTGAACCTCTTCTCCCGACATCCGGTCGTTGACAAACAGCTTCAACAGCGGCCCATTGGTAACGAAGCTGCGCCCTTGTCCAATGGCTTTGATCCAGTTGCTCCAGGTGAGATCCGATCCCAGGTAGGCATAGGTACGCAACTGTCCCATGATACTGGTCTTGCGTAAATCGCTCATCGAATCCTCCCCGCCGGCCAGGGGAATGCGAAATCCGTTATTCAAGGCATGATGCCAGACTCGGTAGGCCGCCCAACTGGCGTTGGACTGCTCGTGATAGGCCAGGGTTCCCAGTGCCGCATCGACCGGAAAGCCCTTGGCTGTTCCCAGATCCGTCTCCAGGGGATCCTCGTCTCCATCGAAGGGATGCACATAGGCTCCCAGGGCACCCTGCTCCCTGGCAAATCTTAGAATGTCCGTGTTGCTTGGATACAGGCTCTCAATAGCAGTCCCCTCGTAACCGGTGGTGAAGGGCGAGATCAGGTGCTGAGTCAGGTTGATCAAGGAAACGTGTCCGTAGAAAGGTGGTCGATACTCTTCGTTGAAGTAGAGCAGATGCCTGTGGTCTGAGAGGGGGTGAGGCTTGCCGGTAAAAAATTGATGGTCCAAGACCCGGTTGTCCTTGTTGGCAACCAGCTCACCGACTACATCCAGATTTTCCGCCTCGGCCATAAAGATCAGATTCTCCGGCGTATTGTGCAGGTCTCCCCCATAGTTCATATGGACATGGTTGCTGCCGCTGTACCAGCCTTCAGCCTCCAGGTTGACCATCCGCTGGAGATCGATGGTGACAGACGTCGTACGGTCCGATTCGACTTGCACGGATCGGGCCGCCGGGTAGTATTCAAAGCCACGCATGGCCTCCACTACCAGCGGGCCCGCAGGCACTTCCAGAACGAAGTCACCGCCGCTATGGAAGCAATGTTCGTTCAGCCGCCGCGCCCGTCTGTGAAAGGTTCCCTCCGGCACATAGGTTTTTCCGTCAGATGCTCGAGCGTAGATTCGTGCGCCCACCACCTCACCGGTCAGGGCATCTCTGATTCGAACGTGCACGCGACCCACCGGTGACTTCCAGCGGAGCGATTTCACCTCCAGCTTCTTTTGCAATCCCCCATGGGTCTTCAGCAGACGAAGTTGTGGCAGTCCCTCCTGGTTGGAAAGATAGAGAATCCATTCCCCATCGGGAGACCAGCGAGGATGAAATCCGTCCCATTCCCCGAAGGTCATCTTGTAAGGTTCTCCACCACCGACCGGCAGCACAAAGAGGTTGTTGAACTGCCCTCCCAGATAGGAGCTGTAGATGATTCGTTTCCCATCAGGCGACCAGTGCGGGCTGGTCTGGAAGAGGGTCTCCTCTTTGTGGATCAGGCGGGCACGATCGATGCCATTCAAGACGGCCGGCATGCGCCAGATGGCCCCTGACCCCAGCAGAATATCGCGATTCGACACGAAGATAATCTCCTTGCCATCGGGAGACCAGGTGGGCTGAATATGCAAATCATGGTCTCCAAAGTAGAGACGAGACTTGCCATAGGAGTGATCACGCGTCACCTGGGTCTTTTCTCCCGCTTGGCCGTTCCGGATCTGCATGATGAAGATGTTGAAGTAGCCGGTGGGACGGGTCGAGACATAGGCCAGCTTGGAGCCATCGGGCGACCAGGCGGGATCCAGGTTGAGATGATCACCCGAGGTCAGATCAGTGACTTTTTCGGTTTTCAAATCGAGAAGCTTCAGGTTAATGCTTTGGCTGTCCTCTTCTGCAGTAAACACCAGGTGACGCCCATCGGGAGACCACTCGGGGGAGGAAAGGTACTGTTCGGAATGGACCAGCTCATAGGCAGTCGATTCTCCCGTTCGCATCTTCCAAATAGAGCCCTGCAGAGAGAATGCGATCCACTCCCCATCAGGGGACCAGGAGGGCCACCAGGGGGTGCTGGTGCCGGCCCTCGGCAGGTAGTAATTGTGCATGTAGTTTTTGCCGTTTTTCCCACCGGTCAAGGCGCGAGGGTATTGGGGTTGCGCCTTTCTGGAATAGACTGCCCTCTGACTCAGGAGATTCTCGGCTATCAGGCAAAACACGAGAGAGAAGAGAAAAACGAAAACGATTCGATGACGGCAACTTCCAAGCATCCCCACCTCCATACAGTCTCGGCTCTGCAGATTAGCATCTGTGGCATTCAGAGTGCTATCACCTTCTTCCCCTATTTCTCCCTTCGTGCTGATGGGCAGGGTCAGCAGCCAGCGCCACTTGGCACTTGGTCAGAGACGACCCCGGCGGCATAATATGGGATGAGCTGACTGGCCCCCCAGACTTTGCCAGCCCTCTCCACAGCCTCGGAGGAAATGGCCATGACAATTCGCTGCCATGCAATCTGTTCTTTAGGTTACTCCCT
>JAUXKG010000042.1 GCA_030624355.1 Acidobacteriota bacterium | reverse complement strand
TCGGCTCAGTCGGCGAGCCGTCCTAAAAGAACAGAGTAGTCCACAGAATCAGCCTACATGATTCCGGAACGTCTGAAAAAGACGCTCAACTACTTTAAGGAAGGGAGGATCAGTGAGGATGAGGTCATCTCCCTTCTTCAACATCTTCCCTTCGAGGACCTTGGATTTGCCAAGGTGGATCATCATCGCAGCCTGCGCCACGGCTTTCCCGAAGTCATCTTTGGGCGAGGAAAGACTCCCCAGCAGGTCTTGGAAATCGCAGAAAAGCTTCTGGATTGTAACCCTAACCTCCTGATCACTTCAGCCGGACCCCAAGTGTTTCAGGAAATGGAATCCCTCCATCCAGGCTGTCAATACCACTCTAATTGCCAGGCGGTGACTGTGATCCGTGAACCCCGACAGGAAGGGCGTGGCAAGATCGGAGTTTTTAGCGCCGGAACGGCCGATATACCGGTGGCCGAAGAAGCGGTGGTGACGGCCCCAGTAATGGGAAACCCGGTGAGCAGCTGCTACGACGTGGGGGTGGCGGGCCTGCACAGGATTCTAAGCCAGAGAAAAACTCTGGAGTCCTGTTCAGTGGCTATTGTGGTGGCCGGAATGGAGGGCGCCCTTCCCAGTGTTGTGGGTGGGCTGGCTGACCTTCCGGTCATTGCGGTGCCGACCAGCGTAGGCTACGGAGCCTCCTTTGGGGGACTGGCTGCGCTGTTGGGGATGTTGAACAGCTGCTCGGCCAACGTAGCTGTGGTCAACATCGACAACGGCTTTGGAGCCGGTTACGTAGCCAGTATGATTAATCGGCGCAGAAACACAGACCGCTGACCAGAGGGCCGGTTAGCTATGGACCGAGAGACCCTTTCCTTACTCGGATTTCCGAACGTCCTGGATATGGTCGAGAGACTGGCCCAGAGTCCTTTGGGAAAGTCCCGCATCAGCCGTCTCAAGCCCATGAAGGACGGCCGGCAAGTCGAAGCGAAACTGGCCCTTGTGGAAGAGTGTATTCGTTATCGGCAGGAACAGGGAAGAATAGACTGTCACGATCTGGAAGATCCGCAAGCCATCCTGGAAGGTTTGAGAGTCGCAGGAACGGTGCTTGAGCCGGATGACTTTCTTCTTCTGCTAAAGATCCTGAAGCTGGGTCAGCAAATTAGAAAGGCAACGGCCGGCCGGAAATGGCCCCACATGTCCCAGTGCATGGAATCTCTTCCTTTGCTGAATCATCTGGCCAAGGAAATCGAGCGGGTGATTGATTCCGACGGAACCGTGCCTGGGAGTGCTGATCCTGAACTCGCCCGAACCCGGGCCAGTCTGGGGAAATGTCGTGAAGCAGTTCAGCAGCATCTGGGGGAGTACCTGACCGGTTCTCGCAGCAAATACCTGATCCAGGAACCGTACGTTACGCTGAGGAACCACCGATATGTCATTCCAGTCAAGGTTCAGCATCAGAGAGACATACCGGGAGTGGTTCACGCTACAAGTTCGTCCGGAGCCACTCTATTTGTCGAGCCTCTTACGGTCGTTTCTCTGAACAATCAGTTTTTGCGTTACCAGGAGCAGGAACAATCGATCGTTCACAGAATCCTGAAGAAACTCACCGAAGATCTTCGAGAGCATCACGACGATTGTCAGCACACTGTGGAAAAGATAGCGGAGATGGATGAGCTCTTTGCCAGTGCGGAGTTCTCGCTCCGCTACGATTGTGTTGTTCCTCGTCTGACGGAAGATTGCGTCATCCGTCTTCGAGATGCCAGGCACCCTCTACTGGTGGATACGCTGGGAAAAGAGCGGGTGGTTCCGATTTCACTTGAACTGGGAGTCAAGGGAAAAGCGCTGGTGATCAGTGGTCCCAACACGGGGGGCAAGACGGTGGCTTTGAAGACAATCGGGCTGTTCTCCGTCATGGCTCAGTCCGGGCTTCCCGTCATGGCCTCTGATGTTGAACTGCCTCTGTTCAGACAAGTTTTGGCCGATATCGGAGACCGCCAGTCAATTTCCGAGCAGCTCAGCACCTTTTCGGGCCATGTCTTGAGAATCAAGAAAATGGTGGAGACAATCGACTCACCCAGCCTTGTCCTGCTGGATGAAGTGGGCAGGGGAACGGATCCCTCTTACGGCGCGGCTTTGGGAATCGCTGCCATCGAGTTTTTTCTGAGACAGCAGGCCATGGTTGTGGTCACCACTCATCAGCATTCGATCAAGTCCTTTGCCTTCTCCACTGACGGGGTCGAGAATGCCTGTGTCAAACTGGATCCCGAGACTCTGAGTCCGACCTTTCAACTTGAACTGGGTGTGGCAGGAGGGAGCAGTGGCCTGGAGATAGCGAGCCAGCTGGGTCTTTCATCTGAGATTGTCGATCAGGCAAGAACTCTCCTGAGTGAAGAGGAGCTTCAGGCAGAACGCTATTTGGAACAACTGCGCCATCAACTGCAATCCATTGGCGAGAGGCAGGCCATACTGGACCAACAGATACGGCAGGCAAGGGAACGTGAAGAGCAGCTTGAACTGGAGTTTGGACGGAAGGAGAAAAAATTTCGGCAGACCACTGAAAAGAAGATCGAACAGTTAGCTGCCGATTTTGGACGGGAAACCCAACGTTTTGTCAAATCGATTAAGGACCGTTTTGAGGCCTCGCGGGTAAGAAAGGAAGCCAAGCGAAAGGAAGCCTTGCTCAAGGAGGCCTTCCGGCGCAAAATGTCTTCAGAGCGGCTGACGGAGGGTCAGCCCGCGACCCGGGAAGGAGCCGGCGGCGAGATTGTTCAAGGTGCTTGGGTCTACCACTCATTTTTCCAGAAATCCGGGCAGGTCGTGGGAGTTGAGGGCGAAGAAATCATTGTCGAGATTGAGGGAAAGAAAATCAGTGCCCATTCCCAGCAGTTGCGACCTGTTGGAGAAGAGAGAATCTTTTCCAAGCCACTCCGCAACGTCGTGCTCAACGTGGTACAGGAGGAGCGAAAGGAGTTGAACCTGGTCGGTTTGAGGGTAGAAGAAGCCCTAGCCCGGACAGATAAATTCCTGGATCGTGCTTTTCTTTCCGACCTGAACGAGGTTCGAATTATTCACGGTGTGGGCAAAGGCCGTCTCAGTTCGGCATTATCCGATTTCTTGAACCAGCACCCTCATGTCCAGGAGCACCGGCTGAAGGGGCCGGTGACCGTGGTAGCCCTTCGAGAGTAACCATGCAGTTTAATGACGCATTCATCGACCAGGTTCGCAGCAGCGTTAGCATTGTGGATCTGATAGGTGGCTACGTTGGACTCAGGAAGAGTGGGAAGGATTATGCTGCCCTCTGTCCCTTTCATCAGGAAAAGACTCCTTCGTTCATGGTCAGTGAGGGCAAACAGATCTTCAAGTGCTTTGGCTGCGGAGTGGGAGGGGACATTTTCAGTTTTGCCATGTTGATCGAGAATCTGGGTTTTCCAGAATCGATTCAATATTTGGCGGAACGTCATGGAATTCCTATTCCCCAAGCGAGCCAGCCGAGTGCAAAAGACAAGCAGCCGGCTCGCCTGGCGAAGATCATGGAGACGGCCATCCAGTTTTTTCAACAATCTTTGAAGGAAAAGAAAGAAGCTCTTGATTATCTGAGTGACCGCCAGATCAGCGAAGAGACAATCCAGCAGTTTGGTATCGGTTATGCTCCTCCGGGCCGTCGGCTTCTGGACCGGCTGAAGGAACAAGGAATCAGTGAGGAGGAGGCGATCGCCTGCGGACTTGTCAGAGAGGATGATTCGGGGCGACACTACGACAAGTTTCGCAACCGGATCATGTTTCCGATCCGCAACCTCTCGGGACGGGCTATTGCTTTTGGAGGGCGGATTCTGGGGGATGGAGTCCCCAAATACCTCAATTCCCCTGACACGGTGCTCTACAAAAAGAGCCAGAACCTGTATCCGCTGAGTGTCACACGAGATGAGATCCGCCGCCGCGACTTTGCCATTCTGGTGGAGGGCTATTTTGATTGTGTGGTCCCCTTTCAGTTTGGAGTGCGCAGTATAGTGGCTTCCCTGGGCACTAGTTTGACCGAGGATCAGGTCAAGATCCTGGGACGCTATACCCGCAATGTTGTTGTCAATTTCGACCCGGATTCGGCCGGAACCGCGGCTGCTATGCGTTCGCTTGATCTGTTTCTGGCAGAGGGCTTTCGAGTGAATGTGCTGCAGCTTCCAGGAGGAACCGATCCCGACACCTTTATTCGAACTGAAGGGAGACAGGTTTATCTGGATCGTGTGAAGGCTTCTCAACCCTACCTGGAGTTTGCCCTCTCTCAGTTCATCGACAGCCAGAGAGACCCTTTCGGCCCAAAAGGCAAGCAGGAGATTGTTTTACAGATCCTGCCTTATCTGTCCAAGATTCCCAACCAGATCGAACGAGTCGAATACGTTTCCCGTGTGGCGGCTCGGTTGCAGCTTGATGAGAACCTGATTCTGCTCGAGATGAGAAAGATGCCCAGTCGCACCGGTTCGACGCCGGAACTCAAGTTTCCTCGTCTGCTCGATCAGATCACGCCCGCCGAAAATACTCTTTTGACTGCGCTTTTGGACGAAGAATGGACAAGTTTGGTGTTCCAACAGTTGGACCCGATCTTGTTTGAAGGACTTCGTACCAGAGAGATCTTTGAGAAGGCTTTAGACCTGAACCAACAGGAAGAGAAGCTCGATCTGATTCGACTGAGGAACCTGGTTACGGATGAGGATGATCGCAGCTTACTTGAGAGTCTTGCCTTGAGTTCCCCGAATCCTCCTCTTTCCGAAGAGCTGATCAGGAGCAGTGTTCTGGCATTGCGAAAGAAGCAGTACCAGCGTCTCAGCCATCAAATTCAGGAGAAAATCAAGGTCGCAGAGAAAGAGGACTCCCAGTCAGGGCGAATCGATGAACTGCTGGTCGAAAAGGAGGAGATTCGCAGGAAAATCACGGGTTTAGAGGCTGAAGGCCCAGGATATGCCGAGTAAAGAATCGTGCCGGTCAGTCCGGTTGCTGGCCCTTCTTGGTGCGATAGGATTTCCAGAACAGCCATCCCAGTAGAAGCAGTGAAAGTCCCGAAACTTGAAGACCGGCCCGAACACTTTGAGGGCGGTAAATGAATAAGACCTCACTTCTTCCGGCCGGAATCTGCACAGCGCGAAACATCAGATTAGCTCGATGGATGGGCACTGGCCTGCCGTTGACGGTGGCTTGCCAACCAGGAAACCAGCTGTCATTCAAGAGCAGATAGGAAGCCACCTCGGCTTGAGCCTCCAGGCGAATCTCGTTAGGCTCGTCGACAGTCATCAGGACCGCACCCGGCGAGGAAGTTCGATTGGACGGATCGACCCATTCCAGCACCTCTAGAGGGATGTCCGAGAGGACGACCTCACGTCGGGGGTCGAAGTCAGGCGATCGAAGATAACGAGCTCCGAACTGATCATTGAGGGCTGCTGTTGCAGTGGGAATCACCAGGGCTCGAGGCAGGCTTTCGGTCACCGCCCGTACTTGAAAGGGCGCTGCTCCCTGGCCCGGCTCGAGTGCGAAGCGAGCGGATCTGAGCTGCAGCAGTCGAACAGGGTGTTCTCGCAGCTCGATCTCAAACATCGCCTCACTGGCCAGTTGCATGGAGCCGTAGCTGTCGGATACACGGTAGCCCTGCAGAAGCAAGAGATGGGGCTCATAAAGCAGATTGCCGGTACCGGGCAGACTGTGGCCGATGCGAACGGTGCCGCTGGCCTCGTGAAACTGCTCGACTGCAGGTAGGCTTGGAGGTCGGCTCAGATGAGCATCTGTGGAAGTGGTGGCCACCAGGGAGCGATTAGCCAGCCCCAGGTCCAGAATAATCAGCAAGCAAAGCAAGGGAAGTTTCAGAGGCCGAAGGGTGCGATCCATCATCACCGCGACCGTCAGGAATATCAGGGCCGTCACCAGTCCCCGAAGGATGGCGGCCATGGCCTGATGCCAGACCTCAATCTGATCCAGGTCAAGATTTTCTCGAGCGATTCCCTCTCCAATCCACTCGACAATTCCATTCCGATATGCCAGTCCCAGCAGAGAGCAGAGAAGCAGGAGGATGGCAAGTCCAAGAGCCCCCATGAGAACCAGGCGGCGAATCTCCTTCCGTCCCCTTAACAGGCCGTCGGCCCCGGCGGCTGCCAGAATTGCTATTGGGATCATCGTGAGTGTAAAGATCTTGGCCGGGTAGCGAAAGAGCGCCACTCCGGGAAGAAGCTCTCGAATCAAACCGAAGAGAGGGGTTTCATCTCCCAAGGACAACAGCAGTGTGCTCAGAAGCATTGCAGCAAGGAACATCGCCTGTCGAGGTATCAATCGCCTGCATCCACCCAGTGCCAGGGCCAAGGTGGGTACCCCCAGGTAGATCCCGGCCAGAAAAGGGTGATTTGCGAAAAACGAGGGGCGCAGCAGCGCCGTCCAAGGGACCTCGACTGCGGCGTTGCCGAACAGATGGGGAGCCACCAGTTCCAATAGACGTCCCGGGTGGAGGGACCAGATGGAGGACAGGGAGGTGGGAAGGCCTGAGCTTCGGGAGCTGAGCCAGAAGAGCTCGAAGGTGGGAAGAAGCTGGCAGGCAGCCAGACCGGCGGCGATTCCCCCTGCCAAGATGACCCATCCCATTCTGGGAAGCATACGGTGACCAAAGTGGGATGGCGGGTCCGTCGGAGTCGAAGCCTTGTCAAAGAAGGCCAGTATCATCTCGGCTATCCCGTAGGCAACGAAAGGCACAACCAGTTCAAAGGCTCCCGCCAGTATCATCAGGGCCAGAGAACCAGCCAGCAGGGCGACGCTGTTCCAGGATCCCCGGCCCAGAAGCAGGCGTCTAGTGTAGGCCATTGAAATCAGAAGCCATGGCAATCCCGCTATCCAGGGGGGGCTCCAATGCTGGCTCACGACCGCTCCGCTGCCCAGGAACAGGAGGCCGCCGACCAGCGCCGCGGAGCGTGAAACGCCGAAGTCCCGGGCCAGCAGCATGAGAGCCCAGCCGGCTCCTGCCAGATGAAGGAGCACAAAATACTTCAAGCCCTGCACCGGAGATAGAAACAGGAAAAGCAAGTTGGCCGGGTAGAACACTTGGGAGACCGGGTCAGCAAGAAAGGGCCAACCACATCCCATCCGTTCCTCCCAGGTGGGGAGTTGTCCGGTCTGGAGAGCCTCGGCCGTGCGAGTCTTGATGGCCAGGTAAAGATGACCTGCGTCTCTGAAGGAGAGCAGCTGATCGGAGGGCAGTGCGGCGGCAAACAAGAGTAGTGTCAAAGACAACAAGACCAACCAGGCAGCAAGTTTGTCCCAAGGGGTGGATGAACTCGACTCCGACACTGACTGCTCCCCGCTTGTGAATGTACTCATCCGGCCCTTCAGTTGTCTGGCCTTGCCCGGCTCATTTCATCCAAAAGGATCGGGTGAATAGGACCAGCACGGTATAGAACTCGAGGCGTCCGGCTAACATGCAGAAACTCAAGATCCACTTCACCAGATCAGGCAGATGGGAGTAATTATCAGCCGGTCCGACACTTCCCAGTCCGGGTCCGATGTTGAACATGCAGGCCGCTACAGCAGCGATTGCAGTCAGTACATCTACCCCAAGGGCGGTCAGTGCCATGCAGGAGGCAAAATTGACCAGAAAGGCCAGGTAGACGAGATTCAACAGGCTCTGAATAGTGTGTTCACTCACAGCCTTTTGATCGAATCGGACCGAGAAGATTCCCCTTCTTTCAACCATGCGTCGAAACTCTCTGCCTACCACGCGGAAGAGCAGGTAAAGGCGAGCTACCTTAAGACCTCCAGCTGTCGAACCGGTGCATCCCCCGGTGAACATCCAGGCCAGCAGGAGGAGTTGTGCAAAGGGTGCCCAGAGCTCGAAGTTGGAGGTTGAAAAACCGGTTGTCGTTAGAATGGAAACTACTTGAAAGAGAGCCAGGCGCACAGCGTGGGGCAGATCATTCGAAGTGAAGCTCAATGTCAGAGTAATAGCTGCAGTGGTGGCCGCAATAATCCCGAAATAGAAGCGGATTTCGGGATCTCTGAAGAAGGGTTTGGGATGGCGTTCCACCAGGAGACGATAGTGTTGGGTGAAGTTGATTCCTGCCACAATCATGAAAAAGATGAGAACGTACTCGATTAACGGACTGGCAAAGGCTTCAATGCTCCCGTTCCTTGTTGAGAAGCCGCCGGTAGCCATGGTTGAGAAAGTGTGGCAGATGGCATCAAAAGAGTTCATGCCTGCCCATCGCAGCGCTATGAATTCCGCCACGCTGAAAGCCAGATAAAGTTTCCACAGCGCCACAGCTGTCTCGGCTATTCGAGGAGTCAGTTTCTCGGATCGAGCCCCGGAAAACTCCGCTCGATACAATTCAATGCCTCCTACTCCAATCAGAGGAAGGATGGCAATACCCAGGACAATGATCCCCATTCCGCCGATCCAGTGGGTCAAGGATCTCCACAGGAGAAGGCTTTTGGGCAAGACCTCGACGTCGCTAAGGATCGTTGCTCCAGTGGTCGTGAATCCGGAAACTGATTCAAAAAAAGCGGCGGAAAAACCCTGAAAATAATCCGAAAAATAGAAGGGCAGAGCTCCCAAAATAGAGGCCGATACCCAGGTCATGACCACCACCAGGATTCCCTCCCTGTGGGTCAACTCGTGGAGAGGAGGACGAAAGAACAGGGCTAGAGAGGCTCCCAGAGCTCCCGCTGTGAGGGTGGCCAGTATCAGGGGTTTCGAGCCGGCATCCTGACTAAGTAAGGCAAAAGCGCTGACGACCACCAGGCTGGCGGTCAAAGCCAGGATGAAGAATCCGAGAATCTGCAGAAGATTGGACCAGCGGATCACACCTTCACTCGTCGAGTGCCGGCGAAGAAGGCCGACTCAAGTTGGGGGACCAATTGTTCCAAGCAGAAAAAGATAACCCGATCTTTCTCCTGTATCACTCCATCACCACGAGGCACAATGACTTCGCCGGAGGGCCGAACGATGGCTCCAACTATGACACCGCGAGGCAGGTGTACATCTCTCAACTTCTTGCCCACAAACTTGGAGCCGGGGGTTGCCAATAGTTCAATGGCTTCGGCCTCTTCTTCTTCGCGAAAAGTTGTCACCGAGAGTACCTGCCCCTTGCGCACGAACTGCAGGATCCGGTCAACCACTACCAGCCGGGTGCTGAAGGTGGAGTTGATGCCCAGTAGCTGGGCCATGGGCAGGAAGTCGAGCCGGTTGACTAGAGCTACCGCTTTTCGAGCTCCCAGACGCTTGGAAAGAAGCGAGGAAATAATGTTGTCCTCATCGTCTCCCGTTAGGGCCAGATAAGCATCAATCCCCTCGATGTTTTCCTCCACCAGAGTGCGTTGATCTGATCCGTCGGCATGAACCACGACCGTACTTTTAACTAAGGTTGCAATCTTCTCGCAGCGACGCAGGTCTCGCTCAAAGAGTTTGACGTGAACACCCTGAGCCTCCAGCTGAAGAGCGACTTCAATTCCAATCTGTTTTCCGCCGATGATAAAAACTCTCTTGATCGGTTGAACTGGCGGAAGTTTCATGAAGTCGAACAGCTCGGACATCTGCTCAGTGGGAACGACTATGTAGACGTGGTCTCCGGCACGCAGGCGGACATCCCCCTGGGGAACAATGACACGTTGGCCGCGAAAGAGCATGGCCATCAGGGAATTCTTGGGAGGAGAGCTCTGGTCCAGTTCAGCCATGCTTTTGCCAACCACCCAGCTGTCGGCCTCAATGTTCATCCCGATGAGCTGGACCTTGCCTTCTGCGAACTCCAATCTTTCGGAGACTCCCGGCAGGTCCAGGACCTTCAGGATTCGGTCGGCGGTCTCCCGGTGGGGATGGATTACCAGATCAACATTGAGCATCTGGGAACCACAAATGGATTTCCATTCATCGACTTCATGGGTGCGCAGACGAACCAGCTTGATTTCGATGTTGGAAAGAGCTTCGGCGATCAAGCAAGCCAGTATGTTGGCTTCGTCGTTGTTGGTGACGGCTATCAGCATCTCCACATCTGCCATGCCTGCTTTTTGTAGAGTGTGAATGCTGCCAGCATGCCCCTGAACTATCTTGGCGTCGAGAGTTTCCTCCAGTTCAATACAACGCTCGGAGTCTTCCTCCACGATGACGACTTCGTTTTTCTCGCGGATGAGACGCTGTGCCAATAACGACCCAACTGCACCTCCGCCCAGAATGAGAATACGCATAGACTTCTGCAGGATACACGGAAAAATCGATTGGCGTAAAGAGACTAGCTTTTTAGTATCATGAGCCAAATGAAATTTCAGGATTTGTATGCTGGCGATCTGCCCATCGTCTCCTTTGAGCTGTTTCCGCCCGCGACAGACAAAGGATTGGCCAAACTGCAGGAACGGATCCCGAAGTTGATTTCATTGGCCCCGGCGTTTATCAGTGTGACTTACGGGGCGTTGGGAAGTACACGTGATCGCACTTTGGAACTGACTTCCACGATCAAGAATGCCTATGGCCACGAGGTGGCTCACCATCTGACTTGTGTCGGAAGCACCCGACTCAAAATTGACGAGCTGCTGGGTCAGATTCGGGAACACAGCATTGAAAACATTGTGGCTCTGAGGGGAGATCCTCCCCAAGGCCAAGTTCGGTTCGAAGTGGCCGAGGGTGGGTACGCCCACGCTAACCAGTTAGTCGAACAGGTGCGGGAGTTCGGGGGATTTGGAATAGCAGTAGCCGGATATCCGGAAAAGCATGTTGAGGCCCCCGATCTCGAAACTGATCTGCGAAATTTGAAGCGGAAGGTCGCTGCGGGAGCTCATGTCATCATCACTCAGCTCTTCTATGACAATAAATCCTTTTTCAGGTTTGTCGAACGATGCAGAGCTATCGGCATTGAACAGCCAATCGTGCCGGGACTTCTGCCGATCTTGAATGTGGATCAGATTAAGCGGATCACCGGAATTTGTGGATCCAGCATTCCTCAGCCGCTTCTTCAACAACTGATGGATGCTGAGGAAGACGAGCACCGGGTCCACGAAGTTGGAATCAGTCACACAGCTGCTCAGGCCATCGATTTGCTTGACAAGGGGGTGCCGGGCATTCATTTCTATGTTCTGAATCAACATTTTCACATTTCTGAAATCATGCAGAGAATCGGTCCCGCTTTGGAGCGGGCGACGGGTGGGGCTGCCAGCTCGAAATTAAGTTAGCTCACTTTCTCCGAGCGACCGAAAAATTTCCCCAATCACAGTTCAGGG
>JAUXKG010000238.1 GCA_030624355.1 Acidobacteriota bacterium | reverse complement strand
TTCCTGCGAACAGGTACTGGCCGGCCACGTCATCCGTGTTCTGGGCCTCTTTCCATCCGGTGAACCCAAACTGGTACTTCCGGTTGGTGGTGATCCAGAACTGCGCATGTTTCGTGTTCATGCCAATAAGCTGTTGCGCGGGTTGATACTGATCCACGACCATCTGAGCTCCATTCCATCGAAGCGACATGAATCCGATCTTTGCCACATCGGAAGATTCCTCGAGGAATCTCTGCTGCGGCTGGATTTTATTCCAGAACAGATTCCACACTTCTTGGTCTGAAGTCATCAGATCGACGTGCTCTGCACCGAACCAGGCCGCACCAAACGCGGTTTGCACCCCGCTCAGTGTCAATGTGGGAAGAGTGGTTTGAAAGCCATTGATCCCGGCATTGTTCGTCCCGTCAGGAACGATATCGCTCCTGTCGATGCCGCCGTAAGAACCGAACGCATTCCCATTGTCGAAAGCCGCCGACATTCCATCCAACTGGAGAGTTGAACTGGAAGTCCCCTGGCCATCCAGGTACATGTCCGTAGCCAGCAATTTCGCCATCTTTCCCGCTGCATTGACGAGTTTGCTTTCCACATAGGACATAGCTGCTTCCGGACCTCGGTTGAGAACATTGTCCGTACCGAAGAGAGTGACGTTGACGTAGTAGTATTTGACGTTGACCTCGACAGCGGTATCGGTCTCAACATACGACGTATCAAACGTCCCACCTCGGCTAAAGGCATCACCTGTCAACTCAGCGTAGATAATCGGATGACGAATCGTCCGACCACCCTCAAAACGCTCGGCGTTTCGAGTACGCAAACGAGTGAAGACTGGAGAAGCCTCGTAGACGTTGTCCACCAACCGGGGAATGATGAATCGGTTCGTTTTCGAACTAATGTCATCAAAGGTTAGTGCCATACTTTCCTCCTTGAGTTAACAACAAAACAACAAGTGGCTTGCTTTGGCACTTTCGACTTCCCGAACAGCCTTGCACTGTGGGTTGCGGCGGTGGGTTTCGAGGCCACGACCTTCCCACTTGGCTTGCGGCGACGGGCTGCGACGGCTGAGCCTTGCAGACCTGTCCCTTTTCCCTATCCCTTCTACTCGGGGGACACTTTCCCTTCTTTCCGAAGCTCGGCAGCAGCGGCCATAGCCGCTTGCTTGGTTGTCATGGCGCTACCGCCATCTGCTTCCTTACCGAGCTGCTCTAGTCTCGTTTCAACGGGGCCTTTACCCATGGTTGCCGCCCCATCTTTGTCTAATGGAAACTGCATCTTGGACTCGATTTTCGTGCGTTCATCCTTGCGGGCAGCTTCGATCTTTGCGTCCACTCGCTTGTCGCTCACATAGAGATCGTAAGCGTTCTTGAAGTCCTCCTGGGACCCGACCATCTTCCTTTCGGTCGCATACTTGATGAACGCATCACGGTCCAGGGGTTCTTTGAACTCTGTGTTGTGGCCTTGATTGAGATCCATCAAAAGGAACACATTGTCGTAGATGTTGCCTGCGAGTCGATTACCACCCTCCATCAACATCTTTTCAGCCTGTTCCTGGGTGAACGCATCCCCATTGGACGCGACATTTTTCAGTTCCTTGACTTCCGAACGAAGGGTGGTGAGTTCCTTCAGCATCTCGCCTTCTTCTCCAGCCTCAAAGTTTCCCGTGCGGATTTTGTCTTCAAGCTCAGTGATCTTTTCATCCCTTTCGGTCAACTTTGCTTCCATGCCCTCTCGGGCAGAGACATTGTCCTTGACGACCTTTTCCGCATCCGTTTTCCACTTGCCCCACTTTTCAGATCGTTCGTTGAGTTCAGTCTCTTTCTTTGTAAATTCTTCTTCTTTGGTCTTCAGCTCCTCCTTACCCGCATTCATCTTCTTGTCGTAGTCGGACTGACGCAGCCAACCCGCCTGAAGCTCATCCGGGGCATTTTCCATGGTTTTGAGGAGCTGGCTCCGATAAGCGTCACTCATCTCAGTTTTTTCGATAAATTCTTTCAGTTCCGGTCTCAAAGGCATTGTTTCAACTCCTTCAGCTTCCTTTCGCTTTCCCCGAAGGGATTGCGCGAAGAGGTTGCGCGTTAGGGATTAAAAATATTTAATCTGGAGAAGGACTGTGCTAGGATGGGTTTTCCTATTAGCCCATCTGGAGTCCTTCTCCGGATCAACTGCCCTGGGGGAACCATTCCCCCGGGGCTTTTGCGCTTTTACACGCTTACAGGAACCTTCGTTCCCATATTTACTGCTGGCATCGCACCCAACGGCGGTTGTTCAGCTGGAGCACCACCGGCCTGATCTCTACTGACCTCTTCTCTCATAGTGGCGATAAAATAGCGAATATCAGGGAGAAGTTCTGGAAAGTCCACCTTCGCCAGTTCCGCTTCCAGGGAAACCGCTGTCTGAATCGCACCACCTGAATCTGGCATAGCATCCAAGGGTGTAGCCGGTACAGCAGTCCCCGATTCCGATATCTTCTTCGTCAGCTTCGTGATCAACCCGTCGGCAACGGGAGCAAGTCCCGGTTTCATTTGGACGAGTTTCGCGGTGAGCGAAGTAATAAGATTCAGATTGGGTTCTCCAGGAATTTCCCCAGGAAGTCCTGGGGGTTGCTGCGCTCCTGGCGGTGCTGGAGCTGGACCTGGAGCTGGTTGCGCACCTAACTGCGCTCCGGGAGTTTGAGCTGCTCCCGGCGGCTGCATTTGCGCTGCCACATCCAGTGACGGTGGAGGCGGGATGCCTAGATCGGTGTAAGCCACAGGTGCTCCCTAGTAGCCCTTCCCCATTCCCTTACCGGAGTCTCCACCTCTCTCACCACCAGGGCGTTTCTGGTTCACAGAAATTGGCTCTGGAGAGTGAGGGCAGAACACGGCCGGGGAAGTGAATCCATCGGGAGCCGACCCTGGAGGGTAGGTCCCTGGATCGTGACCGGGATAAGCGGCCGGGGTAACGAGATCATGCCCGCCCATCTTGCCTTTCTTGTCGCTGTAAGCCATTTGCTTTTACCTCCTGTTATGTCGCCCTTTTGAGCGACGTGTTTTCCGTCGCGTCTCCCGAGTCGCTTTGCGCTGCTCGGAAGCGGCTATTGCGGTAGCTACCTTTACGTCCCTGACGATTTCACCACTACCGCCATGGTGAAGTGATCTCTTGCCAAACTCGCCCATGACCCTCTTGAATTTCGGGCCAACTGGCATTTTCCCTTTGGGCGGTTGTTTAGCCATACTTCTATTCTCAGCATAAATAGCTTGTCAAGCTAGTTGCAGTAAATTCCCGATGTTTTGGGAGCCTTTTCCTCCGGGCCCGCCTGCTCCTCCTCCTGCCTGTTGAGCGAGCATTTGACTCAGCGCCATCCTGCGAATCATGGCTACTTCTTCTTCGCCCAACTCCTTCATGACTCTCTTGTATTCGTTCTCCATTCCAAGTTTCCGGAACAACGCTTGTGTGCTGTACCTTCCTTCCTTGGCTAAAGCGAAAGCCACAAGAGCTTCTTTCTCGCGGGTCGCATTGAGTGTGCTTCCTTGCGCCATCAGAAAGACGAACTGCTTTCTGTGATCTCTGGGATGGATGCCATGGGGAACCATCGTTCCCGGATCCCAATCAAAAACGTCCTCGAAGGTCACTCCGTCAGAACCCAAAAGGAACATTCGCCGGCGCACGTCATAGAACTGCATGAAATTGGAGATCATCTGTTCGCCCATCTCCCTCAGTGCCACTTCCATGTAACGCCCCCGGAGCCTCATGATGGTCTGTTGATTTTCTCTGAGCTGCTCCAAGGTGTTGCCAGCTGGCGTGATTTTCTTGCGGGCCAATCCTCCAACATCGAGTAGGCCCGAATCGTCATCCATTTCCTGTTGAGCATAGAGAAGTGTGTTTTGAACAAAACTTGGTAGATCAGGAATCCGACCATACGTTGGCGCAGCGGGGGACTGTGGGCTGTACCCAATCTTGGCGTTGGGCATATTGGGATCCATCTGTGCCTTGACCGCATAGCTGAAAGCGTTGTCCGGGAAGATGAGCGGAGGGTTGACTGCTTTCTTGATCATATCCAATATCCCGGCCAGGACCGTGTTGACGATATCCTGCATCGGAATCTTGGTACGCAATTCGCTGACACCATGAAATTGCCAGGGGACCGGCTTGAGTCGAACCGTGATGAAAGGGTAACGACCGTGCCAGTAAGGATTGGGACCATCGTACATCAGATCGAACTCGTCCCCACCCGTGATGATGAGTCTGCCACGAGGGTAGAGCTGGTTTCCAGGTTCAACTCGATAGGCCCAATTCGTATCAGTCGGACCCATGATCACAGCCTGATCGCTGGTGTTGAGTTGATAATCTTTAATCCAAAACTCTGTGTATGGTGCTTGTTGAAGGACACCTGGGAGATACTGAGGGACTCCACCAATAACTCGCTTCATCTGAGGAGACAGAAGCTCAAAGGCATGCTGGCCGACATACTTGGGCCGCGAGAACGGACGAGCGTAACTGCTGTGCTCAACGCTTGGTTTTACTTTCCATCCGGCGAGGGGAAACCGCCTTTTGAAGAAGGACAACGATCGGCTCGTTCTATAAACAACCCCTTCCCACTCTTGCAGTTCATAGCTTGGTCCTATTGGCATCACTTCAGCGATACCAAGTGGAACCAACTGAAAGTCACCTTCCCCACCCATAAGGCTGGAGTTCCAGACAATTCTCAAGAAGCCGGTACTGAGATAGGCGTGAATGGTCGCCATGGCGAGCTTCAGGTCATTGTCCTGCATGAGCCACCACGCCTTTGTGGTCTTTGAGTGAATTTCAGCTTGTTCGTGGTAGATCTGATTGAGGGCCTGGACTTCGAAGGTGGGTCGAACATCGGTCAGAACGGCTGTCACTTCCTCAAGCTGTCTCAGTAGACGGTTGTTGATTGGTGCAGCCTTGTAAGAGGGCCTCTTGGT
>JAUXKG010000474.1 GCA_030624355.1 Acidobacteriota bacterium | reverse complement strand
TGTAGGGTACGCTGAGGAGGCCGAGGGCACCCGCTTGCGGGTCGCGTAACACAGTCAGGACGAGTGATGTCGGCGATGCAGTAGAGAATTTATGCATTATCCTCTGCTAGCTTGACGGTCGGAGGCTGGAGAAGCATGCACAAGTTGCCGATACAGCCCGAAAGTGGTGGGCTGACTGAATCCGACAAAGTCGAATGCAGATTACCCATCTACGTCGAGTCCGACTTGATCCGGGATTTTCCCGCCGAGATAGCCCGTGAGTTTGGAGTCGTTCCCCTGGGCCGGATTGGCAAACAGGGATCCCTACTTCTGGCCATCAAAGAAGAGCTCTCTCCTGAGGCGTTCAAGGATCTGCGCAAACGACTCGGCTATCCTTTTCACGTCATCCAGTCGTCCCCGTCGGAGATCAAGGAGGCGGTAAGCAATCTGTTCGACGAAGGCCCTGTCCCCACCGATGATGCATCGGAGAGTGGTCCGATGAAAGACGGAGAATCAGAAGCCAGCCTGCCGCTGGAAACCGCCGGTCCGCAGTCGTCCCCGTTGAGTTTGGCTTCCCCCGAACCCGGCTTGCCACAGGAACAAGCCAGCCGGGAAAAGGATCCTCATGAGAAATCCTCCTCTGCTCAGGAAGCTGACGACGAAGACAAAGCCCAAAAGCTCTCCGACCTTCTGGTTGAGCTTGGCTTTCTGACTCACAGAGAATTGCAACAGCACATGAATCAGTTGGGAGATGTAGAAGATTCTCACTGTGATCTCTCCCCGTTCATAGATACCACAATCTTGAGATTGCTGCCCGACACCATGGCTCGCCAGCACATGGTCTTGCCGCTCAAAAAGGATTCCGGGGAGCTGGCGCTGGCCACCGGCCACATCTTGAGCAAGGCTGTGCTTGCCGAGATTCAGAAGGCGACCGGCATCGAGGTAAAGCCAGCTCTGGTGGACTCCGGGGAGCTTCAGGCCAGCATTGAAGGATGTTATCGGCGACAGGAACGCCTTGATGCCCAGCAGATGCGGCTGGGCGAATATCTGTTGGCCAGGGGCCTCGTCCAGAAGAGACAACTGGAGAGCTGTCTGAAGGAACAGGAAAAGTCTCAGGAAAAGCTGGGCGAGCTGCTGGTCAGGCACGGGTACGTCTCCGAAGATACGGTTTACAGCTACCTGGGCAAGAAACTGGGATACGAATATCGTCGCTTTTCGACTTCCGATATCGATGTGGAACTGAGCAAGCTGGTGTCCCAAAAGTTCGTTGAGCGGAATTTGATCTTGCCGCTGGCCCTGGACCAGGACACCCAACAGCTTGAGGTAGCCATGGCCGAGCCCTACGATCTCAAGGTGCTCGACACCTTGAAAACCCTGGTCGGCCATCGCAAGTATGAGTTGAAGCCAATTTTATCTGCTCCGGACAATATCAAGGAAGGCATCAACTACTCCTACAACTTTCAGGAAGTGTTTGAAGATGAAGTAGACATCGAGTGGCTGGCCGAAGAGAGGGATGATCGAAAGGACCTGGTTGCAACTGAAGACATTCCTCAGATTCGCCGAATCATTAACCAGGTCCTGTACCGTGCCGTTGTGGAAAATGCCAGTGACGTTCACATTGAGAATCAGCAAACCCGGGTCCGAGTGCGTTTTCGACTCGATGGACTGCTGCAGGAACGGAAGACTTCGATCACCAAGGACAACATTCGCAGTGTCTGTTCGGTATTCAAGGTCGACTCCGGTTTGGACATCACCGAAAGCCGCCGTTCGCAGGACGGCGTCTTCAAGATGCGGATCGGTCCCGAGCGTTATGTCGATTTTCGCATCAACCTCCACGCCACTGACTTTGGCCAGGACGCTGTGATTCGTGTCCTCGACACCACCAAGAATCTGCTGGCCCTTGAAGCTGTGGGCTTTCCTCCCAAGATGTTGGACAACTACCTTTCCCTGGTGGAGAACCCTCAGGGCCTGATCCTTTTTACCGGTCCTACCGGCAGTGGTAAAAGCACTACTCTGTATTCCACCCTAGCTCACTTGAACAGTGGGGACCAGAAGATTGTCACGGCTGAGGATCCGGTCGAATACTATCTGGATGGCATTTGCCAGTACAAGGTCAATGAGAGCATCGGCAACACCTTTGCCGAGTACGCCCGTCGCTTCCTGAGGAAAGATCCCGATATCATTCTGATCGGAGAGATTCGGGATGAAGATACCGCAGAAGCGTGTCTGAAGGCGGCCACCACCGGGCATCTGGTGTTCAGCACCCTTCACACCAATGACAGCGTGGGCGCTGTGGGGCGCCTTCGCCATCTGGGAGTGGATAGCTCGACAGTGTGTGAAGCTCTTCTGGCGGTGTTGTCGCAGCGCCTGACACGGAGAATTTGCACCAAGTGCAGTGAGCTTTACGATCCCGATCCGGCCCTGATCTCCCTTTTCTTCCCGCAGGGAGTGCCCAAAGACTTCACCTTCCGGCACGGCGCTGGCTGTGCCACCTGTGACTCCCTGGGTTACCTCGGTCGCATGGGAGTGTACGAATACTGGGACCTGAATCCACGGATGATCCTGGGAATCCTGAACCAGCAGACGGACATTCGCACCCTGGCCC
>JAUXKG010000403.1 GCA_030624355.1 Acidobacteriota bacterium | reverse complement strand
GTAGTCTCAGCTGCAGCGCAGTCTGCAGGTAGGAGAGACCGGTGTTGGTCGCTATCCGGAAACCTTGCGGGTAGTCCGGAATGTTGTCGAATAGAAGGGCTGGGCCGAATCGTTCGGCAGCCGCTTCGGTCAGGGCTCCAACCTCCAGATCCCAACTGGCACCGTCTACTTGTTTGAAGGCTCCCAGCTGCTCGGTGAGCTTGAGATATTCCCGCAAGTCATTGAACTTCAACTCGTGTTCCTTCACCAGAGATTCCTCCTTGCTTTGTTCTAAGTGATCCGCATGTATCCAGAGGATGGCCTTGGATACCGTGCGAATATAACTGCATCACATTGAGCGGTCAATGCCTGCGAAGGGGCTTTTTGGTGAATCGAACCCGGTGTGTTGAGTTGAGATTGACGTCACCCTTTTCTGGGTGTGCCTTTCGGATCAAAAATGGGATATCCTGATGTCCAGATCGAAAGGACAACACCATTGAATTCTCTGACGCCAAGAGGGACCTGTCTGCCAGCCCTGTTGTTCATGGTGGCCCTTGGTGTCGGTGCCAATCCTGACCTGCCCGCCGAGCCTTTCTATCAGGGCAAGAGGCTGACCTTCACGGTCGATTATTCAGCCGGAGGGCCCACCGACATCGAGTGTCGCCTCTACGTTCGTCACCTGAGCCGACACCTGGCCGGGAATCCAACCCTGGTGGTCAGGAATCGACCCGGTGCGGGTGGTGTGCTGGCCATGAACTGGCTCTATGATAGGGCTCGTCGTGACGGAACGATGGCTGGCTGCCAGACGGCATCTCCCATGTATATGGAGTGGTATGTGGGTGATCCCCAGTCGGTCGGCCTGCGTGCCAACATGGCTGAGATCATCCCCGTCATGTTCACTCCTGTAGTTTCGGTGGGTGTGGTCAGAAAGGTTCTGCCGCCCGGCATCGAGATCAATCAGCCCGAGGACATTCTGAAAGCCAAGGGTTGGATTGCAGGAGGATTCAGGGAAGACAGCACCAAGGATCTCAAGTTTCGAACCCTGTTGGATCTGGTGGGGGCCAGCTACAAATATGCCACAGGCTACCCGGGGGCGGCGGATCTTCTGGCGGCCTTCATGAGAAAAGAGGTCGACTATGTGGATGGCAGCAGCCCGTTTTACATGACCCGGGTCAAGCCCGTGGTGGTGGACGCAGGGCAGGCCCAGCCGATCTGGTATGACAGCCGGGTGAAGATCCCGGAGCTGGAGCCTGCTTACAAGAGTGAAGACTTCGTCAGGCGGCTGACCGGCAAGGAGCCTTCAGGACCTCTGTGGCAGCTTTTCCAGATCTCAAGAGCCTATCGGATGATTCTGTTTCCTCCCGGTGTTCCCCAGCAGGCTGTGGAGGCTCTCCGCTCCGCCTTCGAGAGCCTGGGCAGCGATCCGCAGTTTCTATCCGAGTACCTGAAGGTGGTGGGAATCCCGCCCAGCTTTCTGACTAAACAGCAGGATCTGCGCGATGCGCTGGCTCCTTTGGAGGACGTCACCCCGGAGATCAGGAAGCTGCGATTCCAATACACTGCCCAGGGGCAGTAGCCCTTCCGGGTCGCCACCGTCGGATGATATTCATAACTCAGAGGACAGCAGCCGGAAATGACAGGGAGTGGCCGGCTCATCGGTAGACCGTTATGTTAGAGGCGGCTCAACAAGGACTGCTGGGAATTCTGGTTTGGCCGGCTGTCGGATACCTTTTTCTGGGCATCTTTCTGGGAATCTTCTTCGCCATCATTCCCGGTCTCTCGGGCCTGACAGGAATGGCCATTCTGCTTCCCTTCACCTTTGGACTCTTGCCCTATGAGGCTATGGCCCTGCTGATGGGCATGTTCGCCGTGACCACCACCGCCGATACCATCCCCGCCGTCCTTTTGGGGGTTCCCGGGACCGCAGGTTCCCAGGCCACCATCATGGAGGGTTATCCCATGGCTAAGAAGGGGGAGGCGGCCCGGGCCTTCGGAGCGGCCTACACTGTTTCCGCTTTTGGAGGCCTGATTGGAGCCCTCTGTTTGGTGATCTCCATTCCTGTGTTGAGCCCGCTCGTTCTGGCCTTCGGGTCTCCTGAGTTCTGTATGCTGGGAATCCTGGGTCTGGTGATGGTGGGTTCTCTGAGCGGCAACTCCGTCTTGAGAGGGGTTCTTGTGGCTCTGCTGGCACTCTTCTTCTCCATGATCGGCTATGCCCCTCAGGCGGGCATCCCTCGCTTCTGGCTTGACTGGCCTTATTTGCTGGAAGGTCTGCCTCTGGTGCCGGCTGTCCTGGGCCTGTTTGCCCTTCCCGAGGTAGTCGAACTGGCCGTGCGCAGAGGAGCTTTGTCGGAAGTGCCCAAGATGGGTAAGGGAATCTTCGATGGGGTTCGGGATGCCCTGCGCCAGTGGTGGGTGGCCCTGCGCTGCAGCCTGATGGGTGTCTATATCGGCTTCATTCCCGGCCTGGGAGCCAGCGTCGTAGATTGGTTTGCCTATGCCCACGTCGTGCAATCCAGCAAGGACAAGGAGAACTTTGGCAAAGGGGATGTTCGGGGCCTTATCGCCCCGGAGAGCGCCAACAACGCCATGAAAGGCGGGGCCCTGATTCCGACGATGGCCTTTGGAATCCCGGGGAGTGCCTCGATGGCGATTCTGCTGGGAGGGCTGCTCATTCATGGTATTTACCCCGGTCCGGATATTCTTGACACACGTCTGGATATACTCTTCTCCATCGTCTGGGCTCTGGTCCTGAGCAATGTTATTGCTTCGATCCTGCTGATGGCTCTGACCTCTCAGGTGGCCAAGGTCACTACCGTGAGGGGAAGTATTCTGATCCCCGTCATTGTGGTGATGGTCTTCATGGGCTCCTGGATGGCCACTCAGGACATCGGGGACTTGATGGTGCTGGTTGCTTTCAGTGTTCTGGGCTATCTCATGAAGCGGTGGGGCTGGCCTCGTCCTCCGGTAGCCCTGGGACTCATACTGGGTCCCTTTGTAGAGCGTTATCTGGATCTGAGTATAAGTGTCTTCGGGTGGTCCTGGCTGGGCCGGCCCATCGTCGTCGGGTTGTTCCTGGGAATCGTGGCCACTCTTTGGGTTTCCGTCCGCCGCCACCGGTCTACCAAAAGAAGTCCTGTTGAGGAAGGATAGAGAAAGGTGAACAGAGTGCGCAATCGCGAGACCTTGCTGGAAGCGGTGTTCGCCCTGCTGTTGGCGCTACTCTTCGCTTATTCGATTTTTGCAGCCAGACAATGGCCTTTCAATGCAGCC
>JAUXKG010000366.1 GCA_030624355.1 Acidobacteriota bacterium | reverse complement strand
CAGCCCCATTGCACCCTCGTCATAGGTCAAAGGCATTTGGGCCCAGCCGGCAGGCGAACTCAGAATTGAGACCAGGAGGATCAGCAGTGGAGCAGAGAGGAAGATCCTATGCTTGTACATCTCAGATAGTGTAGGCGTCCATTGCACTCGCTGGCAAGTGGCGTCGGCTGAACGGTGGACTCTAAGTTCGGGTTGAACCGCTCACCGAGCAATCTCTCGATCGCCGTCAACGATCTGTCCGTCAAAAAGATGAATGGTTCGCTGTGCAGATTGAGCGTATCGGGGGTCATGGGTGACCATGCACAGGGTCGAACCGTCTTTGTGAAGTTCTTGGAGTAGATTCATGACTGCCTGGCCATTGGCGGAATCGAGATTTCCAGTGGGTTCATCAGCCAGAACGATGAGCGGGTTGGCAACCAGGGCGCGAGCCACGGCCACACGTTGTTGCTGACCACCGGAAAGCTGCGACGGATAATGTTTCAGACGGTGGACCATTTCAACTTTCTGCAACGATTCCTCGACTCGTCTCTTTCTGTCTTTGGATTGGATTCCGGCATAGGTCAAAGGGAGCTCGATGTTTTCATAGACATTGAGATCTCCAATCAGGTTGAAGTTTTGAAAAATGAAACCGATCTTTCGATTCCGCAGGCGGGCTCGTTCACTCGAATTCAAGCTGGCTACCGAGTCACCGTTCAGCCAATAGCTTCCCTCGGTGGGTGAATCCAGAAGCCCCAGAATAGAAAGCAGGGTGGATTTACCACAGCCGGAAGGTCCTGCTATAGTGACAAACTCTCCTTTGTGAATGTCCAGGTTAATGTCCGACAGGGCGTGAGTCTCCACCTCGTCGGTATGGAAAATCTTTCGGATGCCTTCCAGATGAATCAGCAGTCCGTCTGATTCACTCATGCTTGAGCTCTCCTTGATCTTCTTCAATCAGGAACGCTGACAATTAGTCCAGTTCTATGCGGTCTATATTCTCCCACTGTGAGGTGTCAGAGAGGATGACCTGGTCACCCTCCTGGAGTCCCTGCCGGATCTCGACGGCAGTTACGGTGGCACGGCCCAATTGAACCGGTGTGCGCACCGCAAATTCTCCTTCCTCGACCAACTTGAAGAGACTCACTCTGGTGTTGGACTGGCTGTAGGCGGGGCGTCCTACGTAGAGCACCTCCTGGAGTCGTTCCAGGTCAATCGTGCCGTCCACCGTCAAATCGGGACGAGCACTCTTGGGAAGAGTCCCTTCCAGCTGAATATCGACTCGGACGGTGCCCTGCTGAGCGGCGGGGTCAATCCTGACCACTGTCCCGGCCATCAGATCAGCATGTGTGTCAATGGTTGCCGGCAGGTTAGGCTGAATGTCTTTGGCCTGAGTTTCAGGTATTCGAATTTCCGCCTTGAGTCGACCCGGGACCGCCACCCGCGCCAGGTTGGTTCCTGCCAGGACCTGCTGACCTTCCTCGACCGGTATTTGTTGCACGACTCCCTCAAATCCGGGCTTGACCTTCAAGTCTTCAACCTGTCGGAGCCGAAGTTCATAAAGGGCCCTGAGCTGTTCCTTTTCTGCCTGATGAACTTCCAGTTGTGCTTTGATGGATTTTGAGGCGATTCTCAGGCGTTCATCTTCGAGTTGGTACCGAGTCTCCAGTTCCCGGGAACGAACGCGAGACAGCTTGAGATTCAGGTCGGAGATGAGTCCTTCCCTGGCCAGTTGCTCGTTCAGGTCGGTTTGAAGCTTGGCCTGATGAAACTCAGCCTCGATGGACGCCGCTGCTGCCCGCTGTGTCAGAAGCTGGCTTTCCAGTTGAATCTGCAGGCTTTGGTATTGGGCATCGGACGCCTTCAACTGCAATTGCGCATCCAGCAGCTCACGCTGTAGCTCTGGATTGCTGAGCACGACAATGATACTTCCGGCACGCACTGTAGCACCGGGGCGAACCACCAGTTGTTGGACTCGTCCCTGTGTTCTGGCAGGAATCCAGCGAGCCTCTTCAGGCACCAGTTTCCCTGATCCACGTACCTGAATCACCAGGGGACCTTTTCTGACCGTGTCGATCCAAACGTTGGCACGGTCCACTCGCGGTGGGGCTGGGTCGAGATGGGACAAGCTGACAGTGATTCCAATGACCAGAGAGAGAGTCAGAACCACATAGAGGAGGAGGCGAATTGTCCGTTTCCCCGTTTGAGACGCTCGGGGTCTGTCCATTGGTTCCATCTTTACACCGTCTCCGAGCCCTGTTCGGTGATCAACACGGTAGCGAAAAACTCGAGAGGTCCGTCACATGTCAGTTTCATCTGTCTCTTGTGCTCTACGAACTGTTTCTCCGGTCGGCCTCGGGGAGAATCGTCAGGCTGGCGGCGGAGGGGATGGCGGTGGAGCAGGTGGTTTTGGCGGTCTAGGTGGGAGTGGTTTCTGCCGCATTTCGATTTTCTAGAGAATCGCGAATCTACCGGCTACCCGTTATGTAGTTTTCGAGCTGCCCGATGATAAACTCCTGCTCAGAGATAATATCCTTGACAACATCCCCGATCGAGATGACACCCACCACACGGTTGTCCTGCAGTACGGGCAGGTGCCGGACACGTTTGTCGGTCATCAGTGCCATACAGTCTTCGATGGACTGATCCCGGCGAACACAAGTCACCTTTCGGCTCATGATATCCCCAACCAGGGTGTCCATCGGAGATTTTCCCTTCAGAATGACCTTTCTGGCGTAGTCTCGCTCTGAAAAGATACCGACCAATTTCTCCTCTTCCAGCACAACCAGCGCTCCCACATTCTTCTCGGACATCATCTCGAGAGCCTCATAGACTGTCATCTGCGGGTTGGCCGACCAGACGTTCTCCCCTTTGCCTTCCAGAAGTTGATTGACGGTTTTCATGGCTCAATCCTCTTTGATCGCCACTGAAGAGGCGGCAACCAGGTGAAAACTCCCTCTGATGCGGGAAAACTTCTTGTCATCAATGCTAAATTGTGACAGCCATAAAGGCAATAAAAATCCGGTTCCTGCCTGGGTGATCAGCGGCTTTGAGTGGAACGAACCGGTCAGGCCGTCTTCTTGGCCACCAGGCAATTGTAGAGCCAGGCCAGGATCAGGCCGCCCACCGCCCCGTCGACCAGAGCGTAAAGGGTTCCTGCCACCACGTCTCCAAGCGAGCCGCTGGCGTGGTACCCGGGATAGATGGAAGCAGTCACCTGCAAGAAGGAAGTTCCGTAGGCGGGCCAAATCAGGTTTGCCAATCCCACGATCAGGACTGCTCCCGCCCACATCAGGCCGATGGTGATTCCGAGCGCTTTCAAGTCCAATTTCATGGTGTATCCTCTCTTAATTGTTGACTGGGCAAGCCCGGATTATGCATAGGTTCTCGTCACGAAGCGCCGAAAGCGCCGCCCTGACAAGGCGCGCGACCGAGGCCCCCGCAAGCGTACCGTACGGTACGCTGAGGAGGCCGACCGAGCGCAACACAGTCAGGACGAGTGATTTCGGCGATGCAGCAGAGAATTTATGCATTATCCGGTCTAACCGCGTATGCGGATTAAAGCCGTTGTTGTCAGGTTCCCACAGCTGCCTGAACCAGCTTGCGAGCCTCCTGAGGTAGTTCTCCGACCAAAGCCAGTG
>JAUXKG010000125.1 GCA_030624355.1 Acidobacteriota bacterium | reverse complement strand
TGCCATCACAGCTCCGGCACAGTCGATTCATTCTTCAAAACTACGGAAACATGTCGCGCTCTACCGTTATTTTGATTTTGGATCGGGTACTCAAGCACGGTGCTCCGCAGAGGGAGGAGTACGGACTTTGCGCTGCCTTCGGACCTGGCTTCAGCTCGGAGTTGATTCTACTCAGATGGTAGAAAAAAGGGGACAGTCTACTCTGTCCACTTTTTTCGTACAAAAGTCTGTCGATCTCACCCTGAACCCAACTGATCCCTGCCGCGCCGGCAACTCCTTTCTTGAACACTTCCTGAAAATTCGATTCGTCCAGTCCCCCCACTGCCAACACCGGGATTCCCAGTGCCTGGCTTGCTTCCAAGAGAATGGAGCCACCCAGTGGAAGTCTCTCGGTCTGCTTGGACAGAGGTGCAAAAATCGGGCCCATCAAGACATAGTCTACTCCTTCACTTTCGGCCTCAACTGCTTCCGCCAATGAATGCACCGACTTGCCGATAGCAAAACCCTCAAGAGCGGCCCTCAACCGGCCCTCCGTGGCCCACCTTGCGTCCTGACCGGAGGTGAGATGAACCCCATTTGCCCTCTCTTGAAGGCCGACCTCCAGTAGCGAATTCACCAGGAAAAGCTTGCCGCTTTGCTTGGACAGTTCGACTCCACGTCGAACGTAGACGCGGTTCTCTTCGGGGGAAAGATCCTTCTCTCTCCACTGTACAATGTCGGCCGAAGTCTGGAAAAGCAGTTCCAGATAGTTCAAGGGGTCTAGGTCGGGAAAGAGAAGACGATGGGAGATGCCACACAGAAGGGGAGGGTGAAGATTACGCCTTCTTAAAATATCGTTGAAAGTGAGCAATTTCCCAAGCTCCCAGGATCAGATTGGCCACACCCAGGCCGGAGACAGCTCCACGAAAAAAATGGTTAAGAAACACGACCCTCAAAAAGGGGTAGTATCCGAGGAGAGAATTTTCCTCCCACAGGTGCATCCAGGGAAACACGATAAGAAAGACTCCGACCTCCAAACAGTAGAGAACATAGATAACGAAGAAGAGCTTATTTAACATCCGACCGGGTCGGTCAACGGGAATCCGAGCAAGCTGAACACCAACGCCCGGGCAGCCAGATCACCAGGCTCCACACCCCTTCTCATCCGATCTACTTGCCTATCTTATTTCCTTTATCCGGGCGGCTTTGCCCCTGCGCTCCCTCAGATAGTAGAGTTTAGCCCGGCGAACTCTCCCCTTCTTGACTCGTTCAATGCTGTCAATCATGGGCGAATAAAGGGGGAAAATGCGTTCGACTCCATAACCGGATGAGACCTTGCGTACGGTGAACATCGAACTGAGACCCTTTCCCCTGATCGCGATCACCACACCCTCAAATGCCTGAATGCGGAACTTACCGCCTTCCCTGATCTTCACATTGACTCGGACTGTGTCACCTGGAGTAAACTCCGAAATCTCTTTATCCATGTGCGGTTTTTCAACATGATCAATGATGTTCATCTGACACCTCTTCTATCCCGAATTTCTTCAACGTTATCCGAATTATCAGTTACTTCGTCCTTTTCCAGCAAATCAGGTCTGCGCTGTTTAGTGTTTCTTAGCGCTTCCTGTTCTCGCCAACTTTGAATCCTCCGATGGTCACCCGAAAGCAAAACGCTGGGGACCCTCCACCCTTGGAAGTCTTCTGGACGGGTATAGTGTGGATAATCCAGCAGCCCTTCCATGAAAGACTCCTCCAGAACAGATCCCCCCTGGCTCACTGCACCCGGGATCAGACGACTTACCGAATCAACGATAATCAGAGCAGCAAATTCTCCGCCTGAGAGCACGAAATCACCCACTGAAATTTCCTCATCCGCCAAATGATCTGCAACCCGCTGATCGATCCCTTCGTAGCGGCCACAAATCAGAACCAGATGAGCCTTTAAAGATAACTCTTTGGCCTTGTCTTGATCAAACTGAGATCCCTGCGGAGACATCAAAACTACGTGTGTGGACGATTTTGATGGCTGACTACAGCTCTCGACAGCCTTAAAAACCGGTTCTGGCTTCAACACCATTCCATCTCCACCGCCATAAGGCCTGTCATCCACAGTTCCCCGCTTGTCCGTGGAAAATTGGCGCAGATCGGTAACCCGGGTTTGTAGCACTCCCCTCTTACGCGCCTGGCGGATGATTCCGAAGTCAAAAAGCTGGCTAAATAGTTGTGGGAAAATCGTAACGACATCAATCAACATAAACTCAGGAGTCAACAAGTCAGACTTAAAAGGTTAAAGATCGGTTGTCAGCCCAACTGGAAGCTTGACTTCGATTCGCTTCTTCTCGATATTGACGGCCAGGACAAGTTGTCGGACCATTGGTATCATGAATTCCTGTCCTTCACCTGTCTTGACTACCAGATTGGCACCCGCAGGTCCTGTTTCAAATACGTCCGTCACTGTTCCCAACAATGCTCCGTTCTCTATGATTTGACAATCAACCAAATCTGAATGGTAATAAAAATCCTGGGGAGGTGAGTAACGCTCATTCTCCGGAATTTGAACATCACCACCTACCAATTCCTTCACATCTTCCGGACAATCACGACCACGGAATTTCAAGATAACCCGACCACCATGAAACCAGTGCCGCTCTACCTCCTCACTGCAAGTGTGACTTGTTTGGAGAATTCGGACCTGTCTGACAGTGGAAAACCTATCGGGAAAATGAGTTAAGAGCTCGGCCGCCACTTCGCCTCGAAGTCCCCGAGGTTTGACGATTCTAGCAATAGTGACAAAACTCAAGCTATTCCAGAATTTCTAACACAAACCGCTTCCGAACCTTCATCCCAGCGGCTCCCAACAGAGTTCGGATGGACCGGGCCGTTCGCCCTTGCTTTCCAATTACTTTGCCAAGATCAGACTGAGCCACCCGCAACTCAAGAACTACTGTCTGTTCACCCTCCACCTCTGTCACCTTGACCTCGTCCGGACTGTCCACCAGTGCCTTCGCGATCATCTCGATAAGCTCTTTCATGTTTCCTCCTGTGACAATGAACTCTAACGCTCCAACCCGTGTCGATCGTGTGTCGTGCGCAGAAACCGGCTGAACCGGCCAAAGATGAACAGGAAACGACGTGCGGAAATGTCATGTGGCTTGTTTGACCTTTTTGATCAGGGCTCTAACAGTCTCCGAGGGTTGAGCACCCTTCTCGATCCAATAATCAATACGGTCCAACTTCAGGTCCAGTCGTACCGGCTTGAGAGCCGGATTGTAGTGGCCTACGATCTCCAGAAAGCGCCCATCTCTGGGACTGCTTCTTTCCGAGACGACCAGACGGTAGTGAGGATCTTTCTTTGCTCCGTGACGACTTAAACGAATTCTCAGCAACGGTCACTCCTTCCAAACTGCAATTACACCAGTTGCATTCTATCAAACCGTATCTAAAACGGGAAGTTCAACTTGGATAACCCTTTGCCCAAAAAGCCTTTACTAGCCTTTTTCATCATTTTCCTCATCTGCATATATTGTTTCATAAGGCGATTGACCTCCGAAACTGGTCTTCCACTCCCCCTCGCAATTCTCTTGCGCCGCGATCCGTTGATAATTTTGTAGTGGGCCCGCTCCTGCACGGTCATGGAACTGATAATTGCCTCGACGTGGGTCAATTGCTCCTCATCCACATGAATATCGCCGAGTCCCTTGAAGGGGCCTGCCTGTGGAAGCATTTTCAGGATCTGCTCCATGGGACCGAGTTTTCGAATCTGCCTGATCTGCTGACGAAAGTCTTCCAAAGTGAACTTGTCCCGACGAATCTTTTCAAGCGCCTGAACAGCCGCTTCCTGGTCCGTCACCTCTTCGGCCTTCTCGATGAGGCTCAAAACATCGCCCATACCCAGAATGCGGCTCGCCATACGGTCGGGATGAAACATCTCCAAAGCGTCGTATTTCTCACCAACCCCAATGAACTTGATGGGTCGACCCGTGACTGCCTTGACGGAAAGTGCTGCACCCCCCCTGGCATCCCCATCCATCTTGGTCAGGACCACCCCCGTCAGACCCAATCTCCGATCGAAGTCCTGCGCTGAGTTCACTGCATCCTGACCAGTCATAGCATCTGCGATCAACAGAGTTTCAACAGGCTGAGTCACTCTTTGAATCTGCTCCAGTTCCGCCATAAGTTCTTCGTCAATGTGAAGCCTTCCGGCAGTATCCACCAGGAGCACATCAAAACCCATATTGCGCGCTTGTCGAAGAGCCTTCTCGGCCAGAGCCAAGGGATCCGTCAGCTGCCGATCCCGGCAAACGGGAACGTCGATCTCACTTCCTATCACCGAGAGCTGTTCAATGGCGGCCGGTCGGTAGACGTCAGTTGACACCATCAATGGCCGCCGTCCATTTTTAGTCAACCATCGGGCAAGCTTACCGGTAGTGGTCGTCTTCCCACTTCCCTGAAGGCCCACCATCAGAAACACACTGGGAGGGATCTTGGAAAAACACAAATCGGCGGCCCCGCCTCCCAGTAGCTCTGTCAATTCATCGCGGACAATCTTGATGATCTGCTGGCCGGGTGTGAGGCTTTGGAGCACTTCCTGTCCAGTAGCCTTAGCCTGGACTCGGGGGATAAACTCCTTGACAACCTTGAAATGAACGTCCGCTTCCAAGAGGGCCAGACGAATCTCCCGTACGGATTCTTCGACATGACGCACCGAGATGTGTCCTTGACCCTTCAGGTTTCTGAGGGTTTCCTGCAACCTGGCTGACAAGTTTCCCAACATATTTTCCGACCGGAAGAAAAACATCATTTTATCCTGTCCTGTATCGCATTTCACCGAATTGGCTCAGGAACTGAAGACTCCGACGTTGGCCAGACCGGGTGGGCACGCTAAAATGAGGGCGTGATTATCGGAACAGCCGGCCACATCGACCATGGAAAAACGACTCTGCTGAAAGCATTGACCGGCATTGACACTGATAGGTTTGAGGAGGAGCAACGTCGGGGAATCAGTATTGACATCGGTTTCGCTCACATGGAGTTGGGTGCCTATCAGGTTGGCTTCATCGACGTCCCTGGACACGAAAAGTTCGTCAAGAATATGTTGGCCGGGATCGGAGGAATCCACCTCGTTCTTCTAGTGGTTGCGGCCGATGAATCTGTCATGCCCCAGACCATAGAGCATTTTCAAATCTGCAAATTGCTGGGAATTTCGCGGGGCGTCATTGCTTTAACCAAGAAAAACCTGGTTGAGAGAGATCTCCTTTCACTGGCTGAAATGGAGGTTCAAGAACTGGTTCGAGGTAGTCAACTCGAACAGGCTCCGGTGGTAGCTGTAGACAGTCTCTCCGGGGAGGGGATTGAAGATTTAAAGGGAGCTCTGCTGCAGCAAATCCAGGAAATCGAACAGACAGCAGTCGAATTCGGAGAAACTCGTCAGGTATTTCGTTTACCGGTGGACAGAGTCTTTGCCATTCGAGGGTTTGGCACAGTGGTCACCGGAACTCTCAATAGTGGATCGGTTAAAAAAGGCGACTTGGTGACCCTCTATCCCTCCGCCAAAGCAGCCAGAGTTCGAGGGGTTGAGATCTTCAACCGGAAGGCCGAAGTCGCCTCGGCCGGACAACGGACGGCACTGAATCTGGTTGGACTGCAAAAGGAGGAGCTGGATAGAGGAATGGTTATTTCCTACGCGGACATGATGATTCCCTCCTTCATGGTCGATGCCATCGTTCATCTGCTGCCCGACTCTCCCCGAGCTTTGAAGCAACACAGCTCGATCCGATTTCACCACGGGAGTTCCGAACTCATTGGCCGGCTCTATCTACTCGAGGGGAGCTCACTTGAACCCGGCGATTCAAAACTCGCTCAAATACGACTCGACAGCCTGACGGTCTGCCGCCCCAAGGACCCTTTTGTTATCAGGCGCTATTCGCCCATGACTACCATCGGAGGAGGAGTGGTCTTGGATGCTCATCCAGAAAAACATCGAAAAAGAGACTTGGAGCAGGTTTTGCCAGGTCTGAAACAGCTATGGGCAATGTGGGAGAGAGATGATCCAAAAATAGACGGAGCGCTGCTTGAATACCTTGTCCAGTCAGATGGCTCCTCAGGAACCGATCTCCCTCAGCTAGTGGCGCGGACTGGCTTCGTGGAAAAATACATCATGTCCCTCTTAAGGAGTCTCCCCTCACTCGTACTGGTTCCCCAGAACCCGGTGCTGGTCGTTTCCCAAGCGAGTCTTGATGAGCTGAAGAAGAGGATGATTGAGTTTCTAACCGATTTCCACGCCGGTCACCCTTTAGCTATCGGATTGCCTAGAGAGGAACTCAAGGAGAGATTCCTGAGCAAGGCTACCAATTCATATTTTCAATTCGTGCTTGAGCTGCTGGAAAGGGAAAAACAGATCAACCTGGAGAGTAAGAGTGTTGCCCTTCATGGGCAGAAAGCGGCGTTAACTGGAGAGCAGGAAAGACTCAAGAAACAATTGTTGGAGCTGTTCGGAGAGAGAGTTCTGCGGGTGCCAAGGCTCGAGGAGCTGACTCAACAACTTCCGTATGATCCCGAACAGGTCCGGAATGTTTTCTACTTTTTGCTCGATAGTGGAGAGCTGGTTCGTGTGAGCAAGAACATCGTCCTGTCACCTGATCAGATTCAATATCTCAAATCGCGACTGCAGCAATCCTTTCCCAGTGGCCAAAAGTTCAGCGTAGCTCAGTTCAAGGATCTCTTTCAGATCACCCGCAAGTACGCTATCCCTCTTCTGGAGTTCCTGGACCGACGCAGAATCACCCAAAGAATCGATGACCACCGCCTGGTTCTCTAACGGGCTGACTGACCCCGCTGTTTGACAGGCCGAAAGCCTAAAGCGTAAGATGATTCTATAAGCAGTTCGGGCTCTGCAGAAACGACAAATAAAGAGGTGAAAACTATGGGCGGCCTTGGGATGTCGGAACTAGTCATTATTCTGCTGATCGTGATTGTGATCTTCGGAGCCAGTCGCCTTCCGCAATTGGGAAAGGGCCTAGGTGAAGGAATCCGCAACTTCAAGAACTCCCTGAAGAGCGGCCATGAAGACAGTACGGAAAATGAGTCTGAGAACCACACCACCTAGATCGGATTTCTTCATTCTGTGCTCATCCCGTTCAC